>NZ_PTSN01000015.1:0-149285 GCF_002965865.1 Escherichia sp. MOD1-EC6098 | reverse complement strand
TATAAAAATGGACAGGAGCTTCACACAGGACATTCTGAGTGAAAAGACATCCCGGCATATCGTGGAAAGTGTTGTCGGGCTGGCAGGAAAGCTGGGTATTGATACGGTGGCAGAAGGTGTGGAAACAAAGGCGCAGGTGAACTGTCTGTGCTCTCTGGGAGTGGATTATCTGCAGGGGTTTTATTTCGGCAGGCCGGAAAAGATGGATATATTTTGTTGTGGAAATAATGTAAAGCTACTCTGAAGCATAAAATTTCTGACAAATAATATTAATGTGACTGTATATGTCAGATAGCAGAGGGTAGCTTTGCGGTAATTCTATATGAACCAGAGTTACTACTTTCAGTTTAATGTTTATGAAATATTATGTTTTTTATGAAAAAGACGCTGATCGTACTGGCTGTAACTGCTTCTGTTATGACATCCGGGTCTGCAATGGCGTGGACTCAGAACGGTAGTGGTGGTTCTGTTGAACTTGGAGGTACCCTGACTCCGGCGGAGAAAGTTACCCTATGGGAGGTGAAAACGGGGGATACAGTAACCAATCTGGATGCTCAAATTCAGAAAGGTCAGCAGAATGTAGATATCGTTGTTAAGAAAGCCATTCCTGTACTGGGTATCCGTAATGCGGATGAAAACGGTTTTGCAGGTATTGCAGGCGGTAATATTATTCCTCACATTACTTATGAGAATAATGCTGTTGATGTAAATTCATTTTCAAATGGTATCACAACACTGACTCTGGACGTTCATAATGAATCCGGAGATAAAATTGGTATCATGACAACATTGTTTAGTGCCGCTGCTTATTCGTCCTGGGATGATGGTAATAACACAGGGTCCGTTCAGCTTATGTCATCTGCGACAGGAGCCTATTTTGGCGGACTGGGAAAAACAACAAACGCTGTTCGTTCAAGTGTGGAGTCTGCCTACAATTTAATCAAGTCCCTTGATGATGAATACACAGCCAAAACACCTCTTGGAAAGATATTGGCTGGAAATATCTCTGATAATGAGTATTTCGTGGATGAAGCTGATATGTTCAAATCAGCTTATGGTGCAGGTATTGAGGCAGGTAAGACTATCAGTATTGCTCTTGATACTCCGGCAGAAGGAAACTCTTCTGTTAAGTGGAAGGCATCTCTCCCGATTACTGTAACCTATCAGTAAGTTATTATTTATGAATACATGTCAGTAAGTTTTATTACTGACCGAAAATATTGTTTTGTGGTTGTCCATGCAATATCCGGACAACCACCTCAGACAAGATGCACGAAATTTAATGTCATGTGATTCGCGTTTTTGTGCAGTTTTTTTTGATTGTTTTTAAATCTGAGTGGTCGGAATGTTTATTCATTTTATCAGTCGGCAGGGGCGAAACCTTCTGGTGAATATAAAAGATATCAGTTTTGTTCTTCAGAAAGGTGTTTTTTGTGAGCTTCATATCAGGGGCGTTGAGGGACATGTGATGGTGGAAGATGATTTCAGTGAGGTTTACAGAAAAATAAAAGAAATTTCACCACAAGCGAATAATACAGGTGAAGGTGTCTCAGAGGGGAGTGGATGTGCGTCAGAATGCTGTGATTGACATTTTACTTATTATTGTCTTTTCTCTTTCTTTATTAATTTGCGGAAAAGTTTCTGCTGGTGCCGGATGGCAGTCCGGCGGGGATTTTCAGGGAGCCGTGGAATTCGGGGGCACCATCATGCCTTATGATGATTCACTTCCTCCCTGGCTGTGGAAAATCGGCGGATATACCGGGTTCAGCAACAAAATCAGTGAGCTGACCGATAACGGAACCCGCCTGACGGTCAGCGCACCCCATGACCTTCTGCTGCTTGCCGGTAAATCTGAACGAGCTTTTGAGGGCAGTGAGACATCCGGTGCTGGTATTGTTCCTGTTATTCAGCTGAAGGGAAGTGACGGAAGCGAAATCCACATTCAGTGGGCCAGTGGCACGCCGGGACAGGGGCTGCTTGTTCTGCCACTGAGCGTCACCGGGGACACTCAGACAGCAGGCACACTGGCAGCAGAAGTTCAGGCTTTCGGGGCGCTTGCATGGGCAGAAGAGGATGGCTTTGGTGCCAGAATCACCCAGACGCTGGGGAATAACAGTGCTGACGCTTATGTGTTTAATGGCGGCGTACCCGACAGCAGTACGTGGCGCACCGCCGACGGGCTGAGTTTCATTTCCCGGATGACGGAAGGCGAAGTGTCCGCAGAAAGTATCTGGACACAGCTGAAACAGGGAGTTCCGGGAGTGTCTGACTCACCGGTGATTACTGATGAAAGCGGTTATCAGGACCTGGTGGGTGAAGGCTGGTTTTATTCCGGGGCATATGCACTCGGGATTTCTTCCGGTGCAGTTCTTAATCTTCATTTCAGTAAACCGGTGACAGGACAGTCAGTCTGGCGGGCAGGGATGACGGTGATTATCCGTTATGCCTGAGTAGTGCTGATTTTATTTTTTTCAGGATTAATTAAAAATGAACAGAATTTATTCTCTTCGCTACAGCGCTGTGGCCAGGGGCTTTATTGCCGTATCTGAGTTCGCCAGAAAATGTGCTCAGAAATCATCAAAAAAATTAATGCTGATATCATTGTTGCTGGTATCCGGATTATTCTCTGCGGGAAGTTTTGCGGGGACGGTCAATAACGAGCTTGGCTATCAGTTGTTCCGTGATTTTGCTGAAAATAAAGGAATGTTTCGTCCGGGAGCAACAGATATCGCCATTTATAATAAACAAGGAGAGCTTGTCGGTACGCTGAATAAAGCAGTTATGCCGGATTTCAGCTCTGTTAACGTGAAGTCTAATCCCGGTGTGGCAACACTGATTAATCCTCAGTATATCGCCAGCGTGAAACATAACGGGGGATATACAAACGTCAGCTTTGGTGATGGTGAAAACCGTTACAATATCGTGGACCGGAATAATGCACCGTCACTGGATTTTCATGCTCCCAGGCTGGATAAACTGGTGACGGAGGTTACCCCGACCGCGGTGACGGCGCAGGGAGCTGTGGATGGCGCATATCTGGATAAGGAACGTTATCCTGTTTTTTATCGTCTGGGGTCAGGTACTCAGTATATCAAGGACAGTAGCGGGCAACTGACAAAAATTGGTGGGGCCTACTCCTGGCTGACCGGCGGGACTGTCGGAAGTTTGTCATCCTATCAGAATGGAGAAATGATTAGCACCAGTTCAGGTCTGGTTTTTGATTACAAACTTAATGGTGCAATGCCCATTTATGGCGAGGCCGGTGACAGCGGTTCGCCTTTATTTGCTTTTGATACTGTTCAGAATAAATGGGTGCTGGTCGGTGTTCTTACTGCGGGGAATGGAGCGGGGGGCAGGGGAAATAACTGGGCTGTTATTCCACTGGATTTTATCGGGCAGAAATTTAATGAAGACAATGATGCCCCGGTCACGTTCAGAACATCGGAAGGTGGTGCACTGGAGTGGAGCTTTAACAGCAGCACCGGAGCTGGTGCGCTGACACAGGGAAGCACCACATATGCCATGCACGGGCAGCAGGGAAATGACCTGAATGCCGGTAAAAACCTGATATTCATGGGGCAGAATGGTCGGGTTGACCTGAAGGACTCAGTTTCGCAGGGGGCGGGTTCTCTGACGTTCCGTGATAACTATACGGTGACAACCACTAACGGGAGTACCTGGACCGGAGCCGGTATTATTGTGGATAAGAAGGCCTCAGTAAACTGGCAGGTTAACGGTGTTAAGGGCGATAACCTGCATAAAATTGGTGAAGGTACGCTGACGGTACAGGGTACTGGTATTAATGAGGGCGGCCTGAAGGTCGGTGACGGTAAGGTTATACTGAACCAGCAGGCGGACAATAAAGGACAGGTGCAGGCGTTCAGCAGTGTCAATATCGCCAGCGGCCGGCCGACCGTGGTGCTGACTGATGAGCGGCAGGTAAATCCGGATACCGTCTCATGGGGATATCGTGGGGGCACACTGGATGTTAATGGTAACAGTCTGACGTTTCATCAGTTGAAGGCGGCAGATTATGGTGCCGTGCTGGCGAATAACGCTGATAAACGGGCCACTATCACGCTGGATTATGCCCTGCGGGCTGACAAAGTAGCACTGAATGGCTGGTCGGAATCACGTAAAGGAACTGCCGGAAATTTATATAAATACAATAACCCGTACACAAATACGACGGATTACTTCATCCTGAAGCAGAGCACCTATGGTTATTTCCCTACGGACCAGAGCAGCAACGCCACCTGGGAGTTTGTGGGGCACAGTCAGGGGGATGCACAGAAACTGGTAGCTGACCGTTTCAATGCTGCAGGGTATCTGTTCCACGGACAGCTGAAAGGCAATCTGAATGTGGATAATCGCCTGCCGGAAGGCGTTACCGGTGCTCTGGTGATGGACGGCTCTGCGGATATCTCCGGTACATTCACCCAGGAAAACGGGCGTCTGACGCTGCAGGGGCATCCGGTTATCCATGCATACAATACTCAGTCTGTGGCTGACAAACTGGCTGCCAGTGGAGACCATTCGGTTCTGACTCAGCCCACGTCATTCAGTCAGGAGGACTGGGAGAACCGCAGTTTTACCTTTGACAGACTGTCACTGAAGAACACCGATTTTGGCCTTGGTCGTAATGCCATGCTGAACACCACGCTTGAAGCAACAGATTCGACGGTCACACTGGGCGACAGCCGGGTCTTTATTGACAAAAACGACGGTAACGGTACGGCCTTTACGCTGGAAGAAGGCACATCAGAAGCGGTGAAGGATGCAGACCGTAGCGTGTTTAATGGCAGTGCTGTCCTGAACGGGAAGACGACGCTGGATATCATGAACGCAACCTTTAATGGTGATATAAGCGGTCATGTCGGCTCGCATGTGGAGTTGTCGCGCCGGAGTCACTGGAATATGACGAAAAGCTCCACGCTGGATTCGTTCAGAAGCAAAGGCGGGACGCTCTCCTTTGTGACAGACAACTGGTCGCCGAAAACGCTGACGGTAAACACACTGCATGCCAGCAGTATGAATATCGCCATGGGGGTCAGCACTGCCGACAACACGGGCGACCGGATTGATATCCTGAATAAGGCAACGGGGGGACATAACACACTGGACCTGTCCTCCCTGTTTGACCAGACTGTCACACTGAAAAATGACCTGACTCTGGCATCTGCACCGGTCGGAACTTCTCACGGGTACTTCTCCTTTGCCAGTCTGAACAGGGGGTTTACTGTTTATACCCCTGACACACAGGTGCAGGAGAAAGACGGCAGAGTTTACTGGCAACTGAAAAGTCATGCCGGAACAACAGAATCTCAGGTATCAACGGATGTCAGTGATGATGTGACAGATACAACCTCTCCGGTTGCACCGGATACAGGGAGTACAGGAAGCACTGAGGCTGATGGTATTGTGTCTGAAGGAAATAACAGCAACGGTGTGTCGCCTTCCCCTGATTCTCCGGCAGAGAATGCGGGCACGATGGTGAATGGCAGTACGCTGTTTAAGGGCGCGGATAACACATCTCTTCTGAAGAAAGCGCGTGCCATGTTTGCCGCCCGTGAGTTCATTCTCAGCGACAGTGCTGACCGCTGGACACAGGTGGTGGACAACAGTGATGCAGACGGCGGTGCATGGGCCATGACAGGGTACAGCCATGGTGGATATGACGACTTCAGCCTCAATCAGAGCGGACTGAATGTGGGATTCCGCCAGTCTGCTGCCGGTAATGCCTGGTGGGGGATGGGGGCAGAGTTTTACCGGGGGCACAGCAGCACAGATGACTACCGGGATGATTTCAGCCTGTGGGGAGTGCATGTTCTGGCGGGCAAATCCTTTGCCGGTGGTCTGTTTGTGGATGGTATGACCGGATACCGGGAGCTGTCTGAAGATTACACTATTCAGGGAGAGCTGAGTGATCTGTCCGGCAGGGCAAAAAGCCATATCCTGACTGCGGGTATCCGTGGCGGGTGGAAGATGCATGCAGCCCCCCTTGATATGTCGATAACACCGACTGTTTCACTGAACGGTGCGCGGGTGGACGGAAATCGTCTGCAGGGCCGGGAGCGGAGCGTGGAGCTTCATGATGGCGACGCCCTGTGGCTGAAAGCCGGGGTTGAGGCAGAAAAAGTCTCCGGGAATATGACGCTGAAGGCAGGTATCTGGCGGAATATCACGCTGAACGATATGCCGGGAATGACCCTGCGTGATGACTGGAAAGCCCGTCACTATGATGCAGAGAAGGCTGACCGCTATACCGTTTCGTTTGGTATCAACGGAAAGCTGACTGAGAAACTGTCAGTGCAGGCAAAAGTAAACAGCAGTTTTGATGGTTACTTTAAGACAGATGCGGAAGGAATACTGGGTATCCGGTATGACTTCTGATAACAGCCATCGCTGATGCTGCAGGGAGAAGGAGGGGCAGAACAGCGCCCCTCCTGACAGGGCAATATGGTCAGGGCAGGCAACGCTGCCTGCGTGGAATATCCGGTTTCACTCCTGACTGCGCGCCAGTAATTGATAATGATTTCATGTCATCTGACTGATTTTAGATGGAGACGGGCGACAGATTCATCTTCTGCCCAGTAAATCCGTTCAGCAACCATGGCTTCAGGGTTTAGCTGTACGTCGCGTAGTACACGCTCTTTGAAGCGCAGATACCCCCCCTTATCAATGAGATGTCCCATATGGAGGTAAACCGGTTTGCCATCCAGCATTTCTTTTTCAAATTCAAACAGATTGGTGATGACCTGTCTGATGACATCCTCAGTAACCTGGTTCAGGAAAATTTTCGTAATCGGCTCATTTAAACCGTCTGGTCTGTTTCCTCCGGCTCTACAAAAATAATGTCCATCATTTTTAATGGACACTATCGTATGAAACACCGGACCTGGATCACTGAAGCTTTACGTCTTCACTTTGAAGAACATTTACCCCGGGTTGTGGCCGGGCGTCACCTGGGTGTACCAAAATCAACAGTTTGTAGTATGTTCGTGCGCTTTCGGAGAGCTGGCCTTTCGTGGCCTTTGCCCGCAGGCATGTCGGAGCAGGAACTTGATGCCTGCCTTTACGGACAATTTTCCACGGTACCAGTCGTACGTCCTGAAAGCACCGTTATATCCGAAGCCCCCGTGGTAAAAAAACGTCCCCGGCGGCCCAACTTCCCTTATGAGTTTAAAATCGCCTTAGTGGAGCAGTCACTGCAGCCCGGAGCCTGTGTGGCGCAGATCGCCCGGGAAAACGGAATCAACGATAACCTGCTCTTCAACTGGCGCCATCAATACCGGAAAGGTGGCATGCTGCCTTCCGGAAAAAATATGCCGGCACTGCTTCCCGTGACGTTAACGCCGGAGCCGGATAATAAAATCCCGGCCCCCGCACAGGAACCAGAGCAGATAAATACACCGTCCGACAGTCTGTGCTGTGAGCTGGTTCTGCCGGCCGGAACTCTCAGGCTTAAAGGCAAACTGACGCCGGCGTTATTACAGACACTTATCCGCGAAATAAAAGGGAGCAGCCACTGATGATATCTCTCCCTGCAGGTTCGCGTATCTGGCTGGTTGCAGGTATCACCGATATGCGAAATGGCTTTAACGGCCTGGCCTCAAAAGTTCAGAACGTCCTGAAGGATGACCCGTTCTCCGGACACCTGTTCATCTTCCGCGGACGCCGGGGTGACCAGATAAAAGTGTTGTGGGCTGACAGCGACGGACTGTGCCTCTTCACCAAACGCCTGGAGCGGGGCCGCTTCGTCTGGCCGGTCACCCGTGACGGCAAGGTGCACCTTACTCCGGCCCAGTTATCCATGCTTCTTGAAGGTATCAACTGGAAGCACCCGAAACGAACGGAACGCGCTGGAATCCGCATATAACCCGTTGTAAAGTGAGGATATGGACACCTCACTTGCTCATGAGAACGCCCGCCTGCGGGCACTGTTGCAGACGCAACAGGACACCATCCGCCAGATGGCTGAATACAACCGCCTGCTCTCACAGCGGGTGGCGGCTTATGCTTCCGAAATCAACCGGCTGAAGGCGCTGGTTGCGAAACTGCAACGTATGCAGTTCGGTAAAAGCTCAGAAAAACTTCGCGCAAAAAACGAACGGCAGATACAGGAAGCACAGGAGCGAATCAGCGCACTTCAGGAAGAAATGGTGGAAACGCTGGGTGAGCAGTATGACCCGGCACTGCCATCCGCCCTGCGCCAGTCTTCAGCCCGTAAACCGTTACCGGCCTCACTTCCCCGTGAAACCCGGGTTATCCGGCCGGAAGAGGAATGCTGTCCTGCCTGTGGTGGTGAACTCAGTTCTCTGGGATGTGATGTGTCAGAGCAACTGGAGCTTATCAGCAGCGCCTTTAAGGTTATCGAAACACAACGTCCGAAACTGGCCTGTTGCCGTTGTGACCATATCGTGCAGGCACCGGTGTCTTCGAAACCCATTGCACGCAGTTATGCCGGAGCGGGGCTTCTGGCCCATGTTGTCACCGGGAAATATGCAGACCATCTGCCGTTATACCGCCAGTCAGAAATATACCGTCGTCAGGGAGCTGAGCTGAGCCGTGCCACGCTGGGGCGCTGGACAGGTGCTGTTGCTGAACTACTGGAGCCGCTGTATGACGTCCTGCGCCAGTATGTGCTGATGCCCGGTAAAGTCCATGCTGATGATATCCCCGTCCCGGTCCAGGAGCCGGGCAGCGGTAAAACCCGGACAGCCCGGCTGTGGGTCTACGTCCGTGATGACCGTAACGCCGGTTCACAGATGCCCCCGGCGGTCTGGTTCGCGTACAGTCCGGACCGGAAAGGTATCCATCCACAAAATCACCTGGCCGGTTACAGCGGTGTGCTTCAGGCCGATGCTTACGGTGGCTACCGGGCGTTATACGAATCCGGCAGAATAACGGAAGCCGCGTGTATGGCTCATGCCCGGAGAAAAATCCACGATGTGCATGCAAGAGTGCCAACCGACATCACCACGGAAGCCCTGCAGCGTATCGGTGAACTGTATGCCATCGAGGCAGAAGTCCGGGGCTGTTCAGCAGAACAGCGTCTGGTGGCAAGAAAAGCCAGAGCCGCGCCACTGATGCAGTCACTGTATGACTGGATACAGCAACAGATGAAAACACTGTCGCGTCACTCGGATACGGCAAAAGCGTTCGCATACCTGCTGAAACAGTGGGATGGCCTGAACGTGTACTGCAGTAATTGTCAACGCCACGATGTTTGACCGTTATGGGGATGCGGATGATTTCCTGGACTCTCAGGAGATAAAACATGTTTACTGAAGAAGAAAAAATCCGCGCCATTGAGCTTTATTTCAAATATGGTAAGAAGCTGGCTCCCGTCGTACGCAAACTGGGCTACCCTTCGAAAAGAAATCTGCGGCGTTGGATCCGCTCATGGGAAGCAGGTGGTGGCGCAAAAGAATCCATTCGTCATAAGCACCGTTACTCCGATGAGCAAAAACAGGTTGCCGTTGAACATTATCTTAACCACGGCTGCTGCCTAGCGTTTACCAGCAGAGCCCTGGGTTATCCCTGCACTGATGTACTCGCTCGCTGGGTTAATGAACTTTATCCCGACAGACGACGTATATTTACCAGTAAGGCCAACCCGGTTGCGCCCTTTGAACCAGAAGTCAAACGTCAGGCTGTCATGGCACTCTGTACACGACAAGTATCAGCCAGTGAAATCGCCAGGCGTATTGGTGTCAGTCGTGCGGTATTGTATAAATGGAAAGATGAAATTATCGGCAACAGTGCTTACCAGACTATGCGTAAACATAACGAACCTTCCCTGGAGGCAGAACGCGATGCGTTGCGGGAGGAAGTCGCCCGACTGAATCAGGAAATACGCCGCCGGCAGATGGAGCTGGATATTCTGAAAAAGGCGGAGGAAATCATAAAAAAAGACCCGGGCATCAGTATCAGTCACCTGAACAACAGAGAAAAAACGAAGATCGCTGATGCCCTGAGACAAACATATCCCCTGACAGAATTACTGCATGTTCTGGGCCTTGCCCGTAGCAGTTATTTTTATCACCGGGCTGCACTGAAAGCCGGTGATAAATACGCCACGATACGTACGATGCTGACAGATATATTTAACAGTAATTACCAGTGTTATGGCTATCGTCGCCTGCATGCGATGCTCAGGCATGAGGGGGTTCGGCTATCAGAAAAGGTTGTACGCAGACTTATGGTGGAGGAACAGCTTGTCGTCAGCCGTAACCGTCGTCGCCGCTACAGCTCATATTGCGGAGAAATCGGACCGGCTCCGGATAACCTTATCGCCAGAGATTTTAAGGCGGAGCAACCTAATCAGAAATGGCTGACAGATATCACGGAGTTCCAGCTCCCTGCAGGTAAAGTCTGGCTGTCACCGGTGGTGGACTGCTTCGATGGAAAAGTTGTGAGCTGGTCTCTCAGTACACGCCCCGATGCTGAACTGGTCAACACTATGCTGGATAGCGCTGTCGAAACGTTAAATGCTGGCGAACGACCGGTGATACACAGTGACAGAGGTGGGCATTATCGCTGGCCAGGCTGGCTGGAAAGAGTGAATGCAGCAGGTCTTATTCGCTCAATGTCCCGTAAAGGATGTTCACCTGATAATGCCGCATGCGAAGGCTTTTTCGGCAGACTGAAAACGGAAATGTATTATGGGCGTAAATGGTCGGGCATCACGCCAGAAAAGTTCATGCAGCATGTAGATGCTTACATCAGATGGTATAACGAGCGGCGTATAAAATTATCGCTGGGAGCCGTCAGCCCTGAAATGTACCGCCAACAATGCGGGCTGGAATGATAAAGCAGTCCAGGAAATCGTCCGCATCCCCATCGCATCCTGAGGACGGTTTTGCCATTCAACAACCTAGTCGATTACGGCATCGGTGACTTTCGATATCAGCGCCAGAGAGACGTCTGCATCGTACATTTCTTTGAAGGCTGAGGTAATTTCGCGGGTAGTCATCCCTCTGGCATACAGTGCCAGGATCTGGTTGTCCATGTCGGTAATGCGGGTCTGATTTTTCTTCACCAGTTGTGGTTCGAAGGAACCATCACGATCACGTGGAGTACGTAATTCCATCGGCCCGTCGGTAGTGGTGACAGTTTTCGAGGAATAGCCATTACGGGAGTTGGTTCCCGATTTGGGCTGATTTTTTCATGTCCCAGATGGTGAGTCATTTCAGCGTTGAGAGCAGCCTCAACACTGATTTTCTTGAGCAGGCGATCGAACTGATTGAGATCTTCAGGGGTTTTGAGATTTTTGGCCAGTTCGTTAGCCAGAGCCTGCAATTGTTTGTCGTCCATAATTTAACCTTCATTTGATGTTGAATTGAACATATCAAAATCAGGCAATTACACAAATCTATGGTCACCCCCCGTTTTTGCAACACTGATTTTTGATTAATGGTGGGCTTGCTTAAATCTATCCGGCGTCTCTGTGGGCAAGGAGGCCCGCGCCTCGATGAGTTCCGCACCTGATAATCCTAAAAAGGCCCTCGGCTTCAGTGAGCCATTTTCTCTGTTAGGTTTTTAATCAGGTCGATTTGCCGTTCATGTCATCAATAATCAGTCTTCGCAAAACCAGACAGGTAACTTGTATCTTATTGTTTAAAATAAGCTAATTGAGTTTTGTCAGTATATATCAAGCCTGATATTCTTTTTGCAGAACAGTGATTGCCCAGGCTATTCGGGCCAGTTTATTTGCCAGAGCGCAGGCGACAATATTCGAATGCTTGTTGTCGAGTTGTTTTCGAACCCATTCAGCGAGTCTGCCCTGTTGATGCTCCAGCCGCATCATGAACGAGCGGGCGCACTGAACAAGTAACCGACGCAAATTTTTGTCGCCTCGTTTGCTGATCCCCAGCAGCGTTGATTTACCACCGGTACTATATTGTCGGGGAACAAGTCCTGTGGATGCTGCAAAATCCCTGCTGCATGAAAATTGTTTACCATCACCAAGCTGGGATGAGAGCAGGCTGGCCGTAATCGGCCCAACACCGGGTATTGTCATAATACGTTGCGCAGTAGCGTCAGCTTTGATTGACTGGTTTAACTCTGATTCCAGTTCTGTTATTTGCTCAATAAGATAAAGATAGTGAGCATGTAATTTCATCAGCAAGCGACTCAGATATTCAGGTATTTCGTGTTCAGCCAACACCAGAGACAACCGTTTTATTACGGCATCCCCTGTCGGCAGGCTGATTCCAAATTCCAGCAGGAAAGCGTGGATCTGGTTGGTTGTTTTCACCTTATCCCTGATGAGCGATTCTCTGACCCGGTGTAATGCCCTCATTGCCTGTTGGGTTTCTGTTCTGGGCTGGACAAAACGCATTGATGGTCGTGAAGCCGCTTCGCATATGGCTTCTGCATCAATAAAATCATTCTTATTGCTTTTGACAAATGGACGCACGAATTGCGGAGAGATAAGTTTTACGTCATGACCGATGTCGCTGATACGCCGGGCCATAAAATGCGCACCAGCGCAGGCTTCCATAACAACTACTGAGGATGGACATGTTACCAGAAACTGCATCAGCTTCGTACGCGTAAACTTCTTACGCAAAAGCGCATTGCCAGATTTATCCTGACAATGAATATGAAAAGAATGTTTACCGAGATCGATACCAATAAGCGCAACGTTTTGCATGATGGTGCCCTCTAAAATAATCCACCCTGTCAGCGTACCGCTCACAGGGTGGGGGTGACCATCTCATTTCTATGTACAGGCTCTACCGTAATTTGAGTTGACTACCTTTGCTGCATGAAAACTTTATTCACTTTGTTCATGTTGGCTGGGCTTTTCAATGAGAAAAGCTTCCAAGGTACAACCTTTATTAACTGTTTTCGTAGAGCAAGTGGCATTTTACCGTTACCAGACCACGTCTTGGTATCGCCGTTCTCATCCTCAAAGATATAATTCGCTTTTCTCTCTCTGCCTTTGGGTTTTCGTTTGGTTTCCGTTGTCCCCGCAATAGCAGAAACTGGAACTAGGTATACTTCCGGGTCAAGCCCCAAAGAAGTAATGTATTCAACTGCCTGTTGGTATTTAGCTTCCAGTTCCTTACGTTCAGCCGCTTCTCGTTCGGCATCTTCATGATGTTCTTTAATCACCGTGTCCATTTTTTCTGCATGTCGAGTAACTGCTCAAAATCAAGTTCGCGTACATATGTGCATAGTGAACGAATATTCATCATTGTCCGACTGATGATGCTGTATTCTTCTTTAGTCAGTTTGCACATAATTTCCCTATCTTTTGCAATAAACGTGTTTTCTCTGGTGGGTTGATTACCCAGTCTTTTTTACTGTGTCTGGCATTTTGTACTGTAGTGCAGTTGTAATGCAAATCTCCCGGGCTTTTGGGGCACAGCATTTCAGCCCTGGCTCTATCATTACCATTTTGTTGATTCGAAACGAAAATCCTCACCAATATCGATCGATTTTACCGATCGATATGATCGCATCGATCGGTTGTAACCATTTTACCCTGTCTTTTTCATGGTTTTAAAATAGGCAACCCTCTTTGTCGGGTAGGGTAAGAACCAACGGAGATGATTGAAATGAAAAAGGTTATTGCGGTTTCAGCGCTTGCAATGGCAGGCATGTTTTCGGCCCAGGCTCTGGCTGATGAGAGCAAAACAGGCTTTTATGTGACCGGTAAAGCCGGTGCTTCTGTTATGTCACTTTCAGACCAACGTTTCGTTGATGGTGAAGGGGCATGGGCGGATAAATATAAGGGCGGTGACAAAAGTGATACGGTTTTTGGCGCAGGCCTTGCGGTGGGATACGATTTTTATCAGCACTACAATGTGCCGGTACGTACTGAAGTGGAGTTTTATGGCCGTGGTAATGCTGAATCAAAATATCGTCTGAGTTATTGGGAAAGTGCCGGTGGCGCCGAGTTTGATGACGCACAGAACAAACTCAGTGTAAACACGCTGATGCTGAATGCGTATTATGATTTCAGAAACAGCAGTGCATTCACGCCATGGATATCTGCTGGCCTGGGTTATGCTCGGGTTCATCATAAAACTTCGTACATATATACCGATAACAGCCCGGCAGGCAGTGAAGTATATTCAGCTTCAGCGTCGAAATACGAAAACAACCTGGCATGGAGCCTTGGTGTCGGTGTTAAATACGATGTGACGCAGGATTTCAGCCTTGACCTCAGTTACCGGTATCTGGATGCAGGGGATTCCACTCTGACTTATAAAGATGAGGATGGTGCTAAATATAAATCCTCTGTTGATGTCAGAAGTAACGAGTTTATGTTAGGTGCAACATATAACTTCTGACAGCCATTTCTGCCTGCGCTTTGGGGCACAGTAAAGTGCAGGTATGACAAATCAACAACAGATATCCTGATGATATTCTCCCTCTGGTAACTAATAATTTCAGACATATGAAATATAAACAGAGCAAAAATATTACACGCGTTGATTTTTTACAGAGGTGCAGGTGATACGCAGAATGGTTGTCAGCCTGTAAAATGAAAAAGGAGTGTTGTTGGGATATGTTGTTTTTTGCTATATCAGCTCTTCCGGAAACAATAAGCCTTATTACGAAAGAGGCTCTCCGGCATCTGATTTAAAATTTGATTATGATCAAATAAAAATCTGTCACCGAAAGGCGTAGTTTTGTGGAACTGACAAATGATGTCAGGAGTATTTATATAATTCACTTACACGAGAGTAATACTACAGGTGCAGTGACTTATGGCTGACTCAACGAGAAATCGCTCAGCGGAGCGTTTGATTGATATCCTTGTTGAATTACAGAATTATGGCGTGGTCAGTCGCCATAATTTGATGAAAAAATACAACATCACTGAGCGAACAGCATATCGTGATCTGAATATGCTTTCTCCCTTTATTGAAGCTTGTGGCGATGGAAAATACCGACTTATTTCAGCAAGAGCAGGAAACCAGAGTAAAGAATCACTGCACAAATCTCTGGCCAGGTTACTGGATACTGATGCGATTTTTCCTGAACGGGATGAAGGTTTCTGGCAGAAATTAGAAAACAGGGCAACCGAAAAGCATATTCGTGTTCAGTTTCATAACCCTGAGCACACTATCAGGGATGATTTAAGAAAATATCTTGATGTTCTTGAAAAAGCGATCTGCAACAGTAATGTTTGCCAGATTGCATATGCCGGTAAGACCAGAATCGTTCATCCCTATAAATTAACTAATCAGAGAAGTATATGGTATTTGCTGGCTACTGAAGAGAACAAGTTAAAGTCGTTTTCATTAGCTAAAATAAAATGGCTGGATATAAAAAAAGAAAAGTTTGCAAAGAGTGAGAAAATACAGTCACTGATAAGTGAGTCATGTGACCCGTGGGTGAGCGACAAAACATTTGATGTAGTGTTGTTCATTCACAGTAATATCGCCCATTATTTTTTGCGACGGGACTTACTTCCTTACCAGCAATTGCTACACAAACATGACAATGGCATTACGCTGTCATGCAAGGCTGCACATAAAAATCAAATTATCCCGTTGATTTTATACTGGTTACCGAATGTTGAAATTATTGAACCAGTATGGCTGAAAGAAGCCGTGTTAACAATGTTAGGAAAATACCTCACTGTTGAGAATGTTTCCTGAAATACTTCAGTTGACTGATGATAAAGCAACCTGTACAGGAGGAAAAGAATGGCGTTACCTTTCATTATTTTGGGTGTGGCTGCCGGCGCTGCGGCATTCGGCGGAAAAAAAGCTTACGATGGATATCAAAAAAAGTCAGAAGCAGAGGATATCCACGAAAAAGCAAAAGAGCGTTACGAGGAGCATAAAGGAAAATTTGAGCAGGCTGAAGCTCAGACATCATCAAAATTAACAACGCTCGGAAATAAAGAGCTTGAGATTGGTAAAGATTTCAGTGAGTTCGACAGGATTGCTGCTGAGCTCCTGGCGCGTCTGGAAAAAGAGGGCAATAAAGACCTGAAACTGAGTGTCCCGCAACATAACATCAATAAGATTCATAACCTGGCCATTTCAGCGACAGAATATCTCAGTACGGTCGTTGCTGCCGGAGTTTCCGGGGCTGCTGCGGGTTTTGCTGTGTATAGCGGAGTGATGGCATTTGCAGCGGCTTCCACAGGTACACCCATTGCAGCGCTTTCTGGTGCCGCGGCTTATAATGCGACGATGGCGGCAATTGGTGGGGGCTCACTGGCTGCAGGGGGCATGGGAATGGCTGGTGGCGCAATGGTATTAGGCACTGCAGTGGCTGCACCGTTGATTGCCATAGCGGGCTGGGCTTACGACAGACATGCGATGAAAGCTCTTGAAAATGCCCATCAGTGTGCCTGCAAAGTTGAACGGGCAGTTAAGAAAATGAATCTGGCCCGGGAGCATTTTGCAAAAGTTAATCAATACGTTGATGAAATTCTCGCTGCACTGAACAGAATGCATGCTGTGTTTACTGAGCATTATTTCGAACCGCTTAAATCCATGCATTCTGTTATTACTAAACAACAGGATATCAATGTATCAGATGAAATCATTATGCTTATTGAGCATGGATATTCACTGGCCGCTATTATGACGGATATTATTACAACGCCACTGTTTAAACCGCGGAAACAGGAAAATGGTGAGGCTGTGATAAAAGATAACGTTATTGAAATGGAAAGGGATGATAATGGAATGAACGTTATTAATAAGGAAGAGCTGGATGATGTACTGGCCAGTTCGGTTGTGAAATTTGATGATTTTTCATCCCGGAGTTAATGATTTACCGGGCGTTAAAGCCCGGCTTTACAAGAAGTGAAATAACATGAATGTGGAAAAATTTGACTGGACAGAAGAGTTACATCAGACCATGGTGAAGAGCCTGGTTACATCATTCGGGCTGGATTTTCTGTTGCTAAATGATCGTAAGGGTGGTGATGTTGACACTATCCATAATGTGCGTAATGGCATTTATGCCACGGAGGCTGAGCGACAGCGGTATGAAGGTCGTGGCGACTATGATTCTCATCATTACCACAGCCATGAGAACTACATCGCGACGAACCGGGAAGGAAAGCGTGCACATCAGGCAGGGACTCTTACTGATGCATATACAGGCGAAGTGTTTGCTTCAGACGATAAAAAAAATCTGGATCATATTATTTCCGCTAAAGAAATTCATGATGATCCGGGGAGAATTCTTGCTGAACGGGATGGTGCAGAACTGGCAAATGACGCTTCAAATCTGGCATTCACACATGAGTCGCTCAATAAATCAAAGAAAGCAGACTCAATGGATGCGTTTATTTGCACGCTGCAGAAAAACAGAGAAGATACGTTAAGGCAGATAGCAGAGCTTGAATCTCAGGCAACGCTGACAGAAAAGGAAAAGAAACGTCTGATAAGTCTGAGAAAAAAAGCTGATGCAGATACTGAGCGTATGGAAAGGACTGATAAATATGCCCGGGAAAAATATGAGGCCACGATTAATCAGAGCTATTACCTGAGTAGTAAGTTTGCTACTGCTGTCGCCAGTGCTTCACTTAATTCCGGTTTTCGTATGGGGACGCGACAGATGCTGGGGCTTATTCTTGCCGAGATCTGGTTCGAACTGAGGGAACGAATCCCGCATATTATCAGGCAGCAACGGAACTCATTCAGTGCCGGCAAATGTCTGTCCGAAATAACGTCAGCATTACGTGTCTGCCAGAAACGAGTACAGGAAAAATTCAGTTCTTTTTTAATTGCCTTTAAAGATGGAGTCATCGGAGGGATACTGTCAGGTATTACCACAACGCTGTTAAATATATTCCTGACAACGGAAAAAATGATTGTCCGGCTTATCAGGGAAATGTGGAACAATCTCGTTCAGGCCTTTAAAATCCTGGTGTTTAACCCGGAGGGATTATCGCCGGGACAGTTAGCCAAAGCGGTCACTAAACTGATAGCAGCAGGTGTGGCTGTTGCCGGAGGGGTGATGATAAATGAGGCGATGGCGCAGATCCTTATTTTTCCATTTGGTTCAGAGCTTGCTGCCTTTTGTGGTGCGCTGACGACAGGTATTCTCGGGCTGGTGATGAATTATTATCTCGAATACAGCGAGGTTATGCAGCGGGTGTGGGCATTTCTGGACAAATTTAAGGATAAGTTCCGGCGATCACTGGAATACTTTCAGGCAGTCAATGCTGAACTTGATCGCTATCTTGTAGAACTTACTGCGCTGGAATTTTCTGTTGATGCTGCCGCGTTAAATCACTTTTCGCTTCATCTGGATAGCGTAAACAGTGAGATAGAGCGCGGACTTCTGCTGAGAGAAGAAGTCAGCCGACGAGGGATTGCGTTGCCGTTTGAGTCAGGAAATGTGGCTTCTGTTCGCGACTGGTTAAATAAGCGATGAAATTACACCCTCCATTTCCCTGTAACCAGTGTGGGGCCTGTTGTCGTCATGTCAACAGGGCGGGTGAAACGCAATGTCTGGATCGTGGTGACGGTATTTGCCGTCACTATCAGACTGATTCTCATTTGTGTGCAATTTATGATAAACGCCCACAGATTTGCCGGGTTGAAGACCAGTATTTACTGAATTATCAGTCTCAGTACAGCTGGCAGGAGTTTATTGCATTAAACCAGGCCGCCTGCCTTATTCTGAATAAACTGTAATGCCATTAATGGCGGCGTCAGGACAGAAACTGAGAGAACATAAAGCAGTAAAATGTCATACCATTCAGCAGCCAGCGTTGCTTTCCCCGGCTGCTGTTATTGTAAGGCATTTTCGTTAAGAATGCAGAAGGAGAGGAGCGTGAGATTGCTGTTAAAAGGGCTCGTCGGAATGGCGCTGGCCTGGCTTGTTATTGGTTTCGGGATGGAGTTATTTTTTCTCGCCGATCGGGTTCATCCGGCATTAAGAGTAATTGTTGTCCTGGGGATGTTATTCCTGCTGATAATGATTGCGGGTGGTATGTGCCGTTCTCTTCTGTCACGAAAGAAAACATCATGACGATCCTGTTTACGCCGCTACATTTGTGGCGGCGGATGATGCCCGTTTTATGATTATTCAGAAAAATGTATTCATCTGCCACGGTATGTTTCACGGTCAGCGCCGGGCAGAAATATCGCTTTTACTCAATTATTATGAAAATTAATCTTCCGTTCATGCACTGGTCACGGATTAGCAATGATAAGCGCCTCGTGTTATCAGTGGTTGTCTTTACCCTTTCTAATATCCTTGTATCCTCAGGAGCGCATCTGATTTACCGGATATTATTCTTCACCCTGCGCTTCTTATTATTAAGGCGATGAAATCGCTTACGCTGCGTTTTATTCTTGCCTTTTCATTCACATTGCTGACAGCGGCAGATATCAGTATCAGTTTGTATTCATGGTGTACATTCGGTACAACATTTAATGATGGTTTTGCAATCAGTATCCTTCAGACAGATCCTGATGAAGTAATAAGAATGTTCAGGATGTATGTTGTTTATGTTATCGCATTTATTATCCTCTTTTTATTGTTCTTCTGTTCAGCAATAAATAAAACGTCCTCATTGCCATCGGAAAAGGTCACGGTAATTGCATTTTTATTGTTAATTACAGTAGCGTTATATTCTTCCTTTCAGTTTGCGTTGAAAAAACAGCATCAAATAAATGAAGTCGATCCTTACATCATTGTTTCCCGGTTTGCCACGTATACGCCTTTCTTTAATCTGAATTACTTTGCGCTGGCCGCAAAGGAGCATCATAGATTAATGACGATTGCGGATGCTGTCCCCCATTACGATCTGGTGATTACGGATAACAACACTGACGTATTTGTTCTGGTGATTGGTGAATCTGCAAGGACTGATAACATGTCTATTTACGGGTATTCGCGCCCAACCACACCAGAGCTTCAGAAACAGAAATCACGACTGAAACTGTTCACTCAGGCAATCAGCGGGGCACCTTATACCGCCCTTGCGGTACCGCTGGCATTATCTGTAGATACCGTGCTGCATCATGATGTTCGCCATTATCCCGATAATATTATCAACATGGCGAATCAGGCGGGATTCGATACCTGGTGGCTCAGCGCACAATCGGCGTTCCGGCAGAACGGAACAGCTGTGGCCAGTATTGCCATGCGGGCCAGAAACAGAATTTATGTCAGAGGCTATGATGAGTTACTGCTCCCACACCTGGCTGAAGCACTGAACAGTAATCCGGGGCGCAGAAAACTGATTGTTCTGCATCTGACGGGCAGCCATGAACCGGTCTGCAGTAACTGGCCCAGGGATAAAGCTGTGTTTAAACCGCTGGATACAGAGGAAGTCTGTTACGATAATTCCATTCATTATACCGACAGTTTGTTGGGACAGGTTTTCACCATGCTGGAAACGCGCCGGGCATCCGTCATGTATTTTTCAGATCACGGTCTGGAGTATGACCCGACAAAAGAACATGCCTATTTTCATGGCGGAATAAAACCCAGTCAGCAGGCTTATCATGTTCCGATGTTTATCTGGTACAGCCCGGCGCTGGGAGAGCATGTCGATCGCCAGACGGTGAACAGCGTTTTTTCCACTGCGTATAATGATTATCTGATTAATGCATGGATGGGCGTAACCAGACCGGCTCAACCGAAAACGCCGGAGGAGGTGATTACCCGCTGGCAGGGAAAATCCGTGGTTTTTGATGCCAGCCATAACGTGTTTGACTACAAAGTATTACGAAAGAACTTTAATGAACCCCTGGAATAATTCGTTAAAGTAATTTACTACGCTATTTTTTCAAAGGAAACTTTCAGAAAATAACCCCAGGGCGATAACCTGGGGAAGTGGGGGGCTGTGTTATTACTGGTGGATAATTTATTACTTGTTTGAAAGATACACTAATGCAATATCTACTGATGCTGGATGCTTGTGTGTTTCATTCCTGCCGCTGAAAACGGCAATATCCAGGGCCAGACATATTCACCGTTAATATTTCTGCATTTCTGTACAATTTCCTCAGAAAGTGTCTCATCAATTCTTTCCCACAACAGCTTCTGCTGTCTTAAAATGCTTTCGCATATTTTGAAATCATCTTCCTGCATCAGCATTTCAGCGCATTTAATGATTTCTGCCCGTTCATGCAGCACAGAGGAATGGTTATAGAGCCAGTTTACAAACAGCAATGCTTCCGGATATTGTCCCCATAATGGTGAGTATGTTGCATAATAATCTTCGGCAGTATCCGGCCCGGCAGAATAGTTATGCCATACAGCAAGAGGAAATGGATGCAGATTTCCGCACAGAATTTCCGCGATGTAAGTATTTGCCGCAAATCCGCGACGAAATGCAGTTGCAGCTTTTACCAGTTCCCCATTAAGAAAATGCAGAAGACCAAGTTCATACCAGTAAGGTGAAAATTCATCAGCATGTTTTTTCAGTACACTGAAGGCTCGCTCATGATCACCTGTTCGTAACAGCTCTGAACCCAACAACCAGCGGGCACCCTGATTATCTTCAGGATTGTATGCCAGTATTTTATCAGTAAGCATAACCGCATCCTGATGACGCTGTAGGTGCACATTTGCGAGAATTGCTGCATAAAGCGCGCGCAGATAAGGCCGGTTTTCGGGATGCATCCAGATGATTTCACCACTGAAACTTTCCGGGATGAGACGATTACCTGCCGCCAGTCCTTTAAGAGCGGCGTTCAGTGCCTTACGTGGAGCATTCTGTTCCAGAAATACGTATGCCAGATGAGCATGGACGTCGATAAAATCCGGCGCCTGTCGGGCAAGGCGTCTGAGCCTGTTGATATAACCCGTCTCACTGATTTCATCTGTGTCGTATGCATCAAGCGCTTCTTCAAACTCCCCCAGTAATGGGCCAAACCAGGTATCCGGAAATACGAAACGCCCCTGGTTATCGTTCACTTCAAAGCGTAATCTGTCGTTCATTTTCTGAGCCTGTAAAACGGATGGGACACAATCTGAAAAGCATAAAAGTCGTGATGTTGTGTATCAAGTCTTGTTTTTGTCCGGGATGAATGTTGTTTACAATATCATCGACAGTGGTGTTACATGAGAATGAAAATTTATCTTTATCTGCATTCTGATGTATTGTGAATTGTCAGCTGAAACAGCATATTAATCGATTTTTTTTGGGGAATGGTGCTGAAATAACGACATGATGATGATTGATATTACAGGTATCAAAATTGTTAGCGGTCCATAACGGTGTGATGTCTTGAGATTTTTTACAGATGCAATATTAAATATTTTGTCAAAAAATAAAAAATATCTAAAAATAAAGCATAAAAACAAAATTCCTCCGGACCTGGAGGCCGGAGGAGAATTTGTGGATTGAGAGAAAATATCAGGACAAGTGCTCTTAACCCTGACTCTCTTGCTTATAAAGCGAATCAATATAATCTGCGTACCACTGCATCATTTCACGGCGACCATCGAGATACTGGGCATGATTATAGGTACCCCTGATGGCGTTTTTATCCACATGAGCTAACTGCATTTCAATCCAGGCAGAATTAAAGCCCTGTTCGTGCAGAATGGTACTCATGGTGTGACGAAAACCATGACCGGTTGCCCTGCCATCGTAACCGATACGTTTGAGCACCATGTTGATGCTGGCTTCGCTCATTGGCTTGTTGATATCACAACGTCCCGGAAAAACCAGCCGGTATTGTCCGGAGAAAGTTTTGAGCTGCAGCAGAATGTCAGTGGTCTGTCGTGACAGTGGTACGACATGTTTACGTCGCATTTTCATGCGGCTTTCAGGGATTGTCCACAGGGCATTATCAAAATCAATTTCTGACCATTCAGCGGACCGTAGTTCAATTGTTCTGAGGCCTGTCAGAAGCAGCAGATTTGTCGCCATGCGGGTAACAGGACTGCCATGATATTCAGCGAGCTTCCGGAGAAAAACAGGGAGCTCATCTGCTCTCAGGTGGGGGAAATGCGCCGCTTTTGGCGCCGCCAGCGTACTGGTCAGTTCAGATGCCGGATTGACAGTGGCTCGTCCGGTGGCGATGGCATAACGAAAAATTTGATTACAGTATTGGCGCACCTTACGCAGTTTTTCCAGCGAGCCACGTTTTTCTATGCGGCGCAGAATTTCCAGCATTTCCAGCGGGAGGATATCAGTAACGCTTCGTTTGCCCAGATACGGGAAAATATCTTTATCCAGAGCCTCCAGTACGCTTCTGGCGTAACTTTCAGACCATGACAAAGATTTATGCTGGTGCCATTCCGTAGCAAGGGCATGGAACGTATTGGTGGCAGAGATTTTCTGAGTGAGTTTTTCCTTTCGCTTCTTTTCGCCCGGGTCACCACCTTCGGAGATAATTTTTCGGGCATCGTCGCGTTTGATTCTGGCTTCAGCAAGGGAGACGTCGGGATAGACGCCGAGGGCCAGTTTTTTCTCTTTTCCTGCTATCCGGTATTTAAGCCGCCAGTAGCGGGCACCCGTGGTTTTTACCAGCAGATATAAACCACGTTCGTCAGAGAGTTTATAGTCTTTTTCTTTAGGTCTGGCTGTTTCGACCTGTCTGGCTGTAAGTGCCATATGGGGGCTCCTGAAACTGACTGAACACAATGAGCCCCCACCGGTGCCCCCAATGAACGCTTGATTGAGAGAGAGTTCAGTAGAGTTCGGTGGAGTTCAGGATGTTCAGATTGTTTGTAACGATGTGATTATACTTGAGTTTCGTGGAGTTCGGGAGATGAATCTGGAAGTGAAAGTGGTGCCCGGACTCGGAATCGAACCAAGGACACGGGGATTTTCAATCCCCTGCTCTACCGACTGAGCTATCCGGGCAACGGGGCGCATTAAACCTGATTCGCCTCGTCTCGTCAATTAAATTTCTTCAATTTATAGCAGACTGCACAATCTATCATCACTTTGCCGTTACTACACGCATCATCAGACAAACCAGGCGCTCCAGGCGGCGGAAAGAGGCATTGCCAGAAGTAGTGCTGGAAGCATGTTGACCACCGGAAATAGTTTAATGCCGCAGATGCGTAAGCCGGTTGCTAGCAGCAGCAAACCACCTACGGCGCTGAAGTCCGCCATCATCGATGGTGTTGTCAGCGGTAATATCAGCGCAGCAGCCCAGGCCAGCGTTAACTGGATGATCAGCAATGGAATACTAATCACCGATACCGCAATGCCAAGTGAACAGGCGAAGATCATCGCGGTAAAGAAATCCAGAAATGACTTGGCGATTAAAATGCTCGGATCGCCGGTCATCCCTTCATTCATCGCGCCGAAGATCCCGGTGCCGCTGGCACAAAACAGGACAATAATCGCGACAAAATTCTGAATAAAAGATTCATGCGCTGGCTTTTTACGCGAGTGACGAAACAAATTTTGCGCTTTAGCGACTGCGGTATTAACACCTTTTTCCAACAAACAAATTTCACCAATTAATGCACCGAGTAGCGTCGCTAAAACCATCGCCGGAAGGTTGGCGCATTTCACCACCAGTAAAATACCAATTCCCAACGATGCCAGACCAAAAATGGATGTCATAGAGACACGGATCCGTTCCGGTAAGCGTTGACTAAGCAGTGCGCCGAGGACGCCACCCAGTAATACTGCACTAGCGTTGATAAAAGGGCCGATGACCACAAGAGTTCCTGTTAATTGTGTTGTTTGATGTTTTTATTATGAACTTTTTGTCCCGCCGATTGCTTGTCTGACCGCAAAGTCCTGGCTTGCACGCTCTGGTGAAAGGTGCCATGATTGCGCGAATTTTCTCCTTGTTGTACGGAGTTTGCCCGATGCACGCCACCTCCTTACATTCTCTTGTTTATCGCCGTTTTGCGCGAAACGCTTCCCTTTCCATATTACTGCTCATGCGGTGAAGTTAACGCACGCTCACTGTAGGACAACAGTAAAATCAGAGCCATTCTGCTTTTACTGATGTCTGGCGGTCGGAGCTGGTGACCAGTTTGACCCACATCTCATGCGGCAGGTTTTTACACCTTGCCCGGTATTTTTACCTCCCCGAAACGGGTTTTACATTTATGAAATCAATGAGTATTGCCGCCAGTAGTGAACTGGTTTCCCGAATTTCTACCCATCGTCGCGTGGTGGCGCTGGAAGATACTGATTTTACGGACGTCGCGGCAGTCGTCATTACCGCTGCGGATAGCCGCAGTGGCATTCTTGCGTTACTTAAACGCACTGGTTTTCATCTACCGGTGTTTTTGTATTCCGAACAGATTGTTGAATTGCCTGCGGGCGTCGCGGCGGTAATCAATGGCAACGAGCAGCAGTGGCTGGAGCTGGAATCTGCAGCCTGCCAGTACGAAGAGAACGTGTTGCCGCCGTTTTATGACACGCTGACGCAATATGTTGAGATGGGCAACAGCACTTTTGCTTGCCCGGGTCATCAACATGGCGCGTTCTTTAAAAAGCATCCTGCGGGGCGTCATTTTTACAATTTCTTCGGTGAGAACGTTTTTCGTGCCGATATGTGCAACGCCGATGTGAAACTGGGCGATCTGCTTATTCATGAAGGCTCAGCGAAGGATGCGCAGAAGTTTGCGGCCAAAGTGTTTCATGCTGATAAAACCTATTTTGTGCTTAACGGCACTTCGGCAGCAAACAAAGTGGTTACCAATGCGCTGTTAACGCGTGGCGATCTGGTACTGTTCGATCGTAACAATCATAAGTCGAATCATCACGGTGCATTGATTCAGGCTGGGGCGACGCCGGTGTATCTGGAAGCCGCGCGTAACCCGTTCGGTTTTATCGGCGGTATTGATGCGCATTGTTTTAATGAAGACTATTTGCGCCAGCAAATTCGGGAAGTGGCACCAGAAAAAGCCGAACTACCGCGCCCGTTTCGCCTGGCAATTATTCAGTTAGGAACTTATGACGGTACTATCTATAACGCTCGCCAGGTGATCGAGACCATTGGGCATTTGTGCGATTACATTCTGTTTGATTCCGCGTGGGGCGGTTACGAGCAGTTTATTCCGATGATGGCAGATAGCTCGCCGTTACTGTTAGAACTTAACGAAAACGATCCGGGGATCTTTGTTACCCAGTCGGTGCACAAACAGCAGGCGGGATTCTCACAGACTTCGCAGATCCACAAAAAAGATAACCATATTCGCGGGCAGGCGCGCTTTTGCCCGCATAAGCGGTTGAATAATGCCTTTATGCTCCACGCCTCCACCAGTCCGTTCTATCCGCTGTTTGCTGCGCTGGACGTTAACGCCAAAATCCATGAAGGGGAGAGCGGTCGTCGACTGTGGGCGGAGTGTGTTGAGTTGGGCATTGAAGCGCGCAAGGCGATTCTTGCACGCTGTAAGCTGTTTCGCCCGTTTATCCCGCCCGTTGTTGGTGGCAAATTGTGGCAGGATTATCCGACGTCAGTATTGGCCAGCGACCGTCGCTTCTTCAGTTTTGAACCGGGGGCGAATTGGCACGGCTTTGAGGGATATGCCGCAGATCAGTATTTTGTTGATCCGTGCAAGCTGCTACTGACCACGCTCGGTATCGATGCCGAAACCGGTGAATATAGCGACTTTGGTATTCCTGCGACGATTCTGGCGCACTATCTGCGTGAGAATGGCATTGTGCCGGAAAAGTGCGATCTCAACTCTATTCTGTTCTTATTAACCCCGGCGGAGAGCCACGAGAAGCTGGCACAACTGGTCGCAATGTTGGCACAGTTTGAACAGCATATTGAGGATGACTCGCCACTGGCTGAGGTGTTGCCAAGCGTTTATAACAAATATCCGGTGCGCTATCGCGACTATACCCTGCGCCAGTTGTGTCAGGAGATGCACGATCTGTATGTCAGTTTCGACGTCAAAGACCTGCAAAAAGCGATGTTCCGCCAACAGAGTTTCCCGCCTGTAGTGATGAATCCCCAGGATGCGCATAGCGCCTATATTCGTGGTGAAGTGGAGTTAGTGCGTATTCGTGATGCCGAAGGGCGGATTGCGGCGGAAGGCGCGCTGCCGTATCCACCTGGCGTGCTTTGCGTGGTGCCGGGGGAGGTATGGGGAGGCGCGGTACAGCGTTATTTTCTCGCACTGGAAGAAGGCGTGAATTTGTTGCCGGGGTTTTCGCCGGAGCTACAAGGTGTCTATAGCGAAACCGATGCCGACGGCATGAAACGTTTATACGGTTATGTGTTGAAGTGAGAACAAAAAAACGGGCTACCATCTGGTAGCCCGTTTTTCTTGGCGTAATTAGTGGTTAACCGTCTGTGTGCCCGCCGGGACACGAACGTGTTTGTATTTGAACATCGCCATGAACGCGAAGGCCAGAACCACGGAGTAACCTGCGAAAATCAGCCATACGGTCTGCCAGTCGGTAATGCCGTTTTGGGTATACATCTCAACCACTTTACCGCTCACAATACCGCCGAGGATACAGCCGAAGCCGTTGGTCATCATCAGGAACATCCCCTGCGCACTGGCGCGAATTGCCGGGCTAACTTCTTTTTCCACAAACACCGAACCAGAGATGTTGAAGAAGTCGAATGCGCAACCGTAGACAATCATTGACAGCACCAGCAGTACAGTACCGAACGGAGTCGGGTCGCCGTAGGCAAACAGCGCAAAACGCAGTATCCACGCCACAATACTGATCATCATTACGTTCTTAATACCGTAGCGGCTTAAGAAGAACGGGATAGTCAGAATGAACAGCGTTTCAGAGATTTGCGAAATCGACATGATGATTGACGCATGTTGCACGATAAAGCTGCTGGCGAACATCGGATCTTTGTCGAAGCTGTGCAGGAAGGTATTACCGAACATGTTGGTAATCTGCAGTTCCGCGCCCAGCAGCATCGAGAAGATGAAGAAAATCGCCATACGCTTGTTTTTAAACAGCGCGAATGCATCAAGCCCCAGCAAAGTCGTCCAGCTCTGATTCGCTTGCTGTTTAGCAACCGGAATATACGGCAGCGTAAAGGTAAACAGCACCAGAACGGCGGAAAGGGCTGCGCCAATATACAGTTGCATGTGGCTTAGTTCGAAGCCTGACAGGCTCACCACCCACATCGCCATAATAAAACCGATGGTGCCCCAGATACGGATTGGCGGGAAATCAGTAACGATATCCAGCCCCGCGTTTTGCAGGCGATAGTAAGAGATGGTGTTGATTAACCCAAGTGTTGGCATATAGGCAAACGAGTTAATCAGGATAACGAGGAACATCGCCTCCGGCGTGGTAACTTGCGCCGCCATGAAGAGAGTAATTGCGCCGATGGTGTGACAAATGGCATATACCCATTTCGCACTTAACCATTTGTCGGCCACAATCCCCAGCAAAGCAGGCATAAAGACCGCGGCGATACCCAGTGAACTATAAACTGCGCCAATAGAAGCACCGTCGAACTTCAGGGTAACGAACATATATGAGCCGAGGGTCGTTAGCCAACTTCCCCACAGGCAGAACTGCAGAAAAGAGAGGATTTTCAGCTGCAGCTTAAGATTCATGTTAATTTCCTCACATCGTGATGCGGATGAGTGTTTTAAAAAGCACATTTGACCGTGCAAGATGATGCGATTCTATCAACTTCGCTGACTGTTTTTTTGTTATCCGTAGCAAATAATTGCAAATAATCTCAATTTGCAAGGCGAAATTGTGAAGCGTGTAACACTTTGCCTCGAAGTAATGTCAGAGGCAAAGGTGAAATTATCGACGGCGGTAAGATTTCTGCGCCATGTTCACTTTATAGAGATAGCGGCGAGATTCCGCAGAAGGATGGCGGGTCGTCAAAGTCTGATAAACATCACCTGGCGTCATGGTGTTAATAATATTAGCTGCCTGAATTTTATCATTCGAGAAAACACGTAACACGCTGCCTGCGCCGCCGTTATAGGCGGTGATGACGGCATAACGGCGCGACGTTGGGTTATCAATGCCGCCGAGATAAACATTATTCAGCATCGCCAGATATGCGGTGCCGGTATCAATGTTGCTGGCAGGATCGAACAAGAAACTGCGGCCTGGTATGCCGGATTTCCCCTGTGAGCGGAACACGTCTTTCCCGGCGGTGTGCTGTACTACCTGCATTAATCCCAGCGCATCGGAACGGCTGACCGCATACGGGTTAAATGAGGATTCGGTTTGCATAATCGCCAGAATTAATGACTCATCGACACCATATTTTCGTGACGCCTGGCGAACCATACCGAGATATTTATGCGCACGTTTATCAAGGTGGTTCGGCACCATATTAATGGTTACGCTGTAGATAATACGCAGCCCGTTGCTGCGGCTTTTGAGGCGGTTTTTCAGCAGATAATCCGCGAAATTGCTCGCGCGACCTTCCCAACGAATTGGCTGCCCGGTGTTGTCTACTACCTGACCATAAAGGAAAGGTTCTTTTGATATCGTAATATCATCAACATCGGAATAGAGATCGACCGACCCCGGATCGTCACCCATCAGTAACGTTTTGATAATTGCCCGGCGCAGGTGTGCGACAGGTTCCGTCCCGGCGATGGTTTCGATAGTGATCGTACCATCATCAAAGTTGATGTGGCTGCGGGTTTGATATTGATCGGTGTATTTCACGTAGTCCTTAGGACCGGCGATCACCACCTCTTTGAATCCCCAGATGTTTTCAATATTGTGGGCAAATTGCCCCATCAGAATATCAAAACCGTTGGTATCTTTGACCCAGGCTTCATTATAGGTATCGCCTTTTTTGGTCGTCGAACAGGAGATGAGCAACGGCGCAATCAAAGCCAGCGCGAGATATTTTTTCATCATTCCGGGTGCGTGTTGTGTTTGTTTTTATGCAAGTTGCCGGAGGCGTGCTCCGGCAATGTCTTTTTATTTTTTATCTTCCGGCGTATAGCCTTCGATATGTACCTCTTTACCTTCGAACAGGAAATTGACCATCTCCTGCTCCAGCAGCTTGCGGTGCTCAGCATTCATCATGTTAAGTTTCTTTTCGTTGATCAACATGGTTTGCTTGTGCTGCCACTGCGCCCAGGCTTCTTTGGAAATCTCGTTGTAGATGCGTTTTCCCAGTTCGCCGGGGTATAGCTGAAAATCCTGACCTTCTGCTTCACGCTGCAGGAAAGTACAAAAAATCGTTCTGCTCATAAATTATCCTCTTATCGACTCACGCGCTAAACCGGCGCGCCAGTGCGTAACTGCTGTAACAAACGCTCCACGGGAGCCGCCAGGCCAACTGACGGCGGTTGCGCTAAGTTATACCAGAGCGCATTGCCTTCATCCATGCAACCGGTGAATGACGACACGGGAAGCCACATAGGCACAATATCTAAATGGAAATGGCTGAAGGTATGACGAAACGCGGTGAGTTGCGTCAGGTGACCGGCGTTGATCTGCCGTTGCGCCAGCCATTGCCGCATACTTTCTTCATCAGCAAACTGCGGGAAGCAGTATAAACCGCCCCACAATCCACTTGGCGGACGCTGCGCCAGAAATACTTCATTTTCGTGCTGTAACAGCAGAAAGTAGCCGGTGCGCTCCGGCAGCGTCTGTTTCGGTTTTTTGCCTGGATAAAGTGACCAGCTATCATTGGCCGCGGCAATGCAGCCGTTTTGTAGCGGGCAGAGCGAACACTTTGGCTTCGAGCGCGTGCAGATCATCGCGCCTAAATCCATCATCGCCTGATTAAACCGCTCCACACCGACGGCGGGCGTCACCTGTTCGCTCAAACTCCACAGTTTATTCTCGACCTCTTTTTTCCCTGGCCAGCCGCTTACAGCATAGCAGCGCGCCAGCACGCGTTTGACGTTACCGTCGAGAATCGGAAAGTGCTTACCCAGAGAAAGTGAGAGGATCGCGCCCGCGGTGGAACGCCCGACGCCCGGTAGTGCGGCGATTTCCTCAAAGGTTTCCGGGAATTTTCCGCCGTGTAAGGTGGCAACTTGCTGTGCCGCTTTATGTAGATTGCGCGCGCGGGCGTAATAGCCAAGCCCGGTCCATAAGTGGAGAACTTCATCCAGCGGCGCATTGGCGAGATCGGTCACCGTCGGGAAGCGCGTCATAAAGCGTTCAAAATAGGGGATAACAGTCGCAACCTGAGTTTGTTGCAACATCACTTCTGAGAGCCATACTTTGTAGGGCGTCTTGTCAATTTGCCAGGGCAGGGTTTTCCGCCCGTATTTATCGTACCAGTCCAGAACCTGGGCTGAAAATTGCGACGCTTGCATGGTCACCAAATTCACAGTTGTTGGGGGCAAGATTGCAGCACAGCGACGACAGGGTGTAAACCGGAACTTTCCGCAGCCACGGCCTTATCATGCTTGCATCCGGCAACTAACTTTGGATAATGCCCGTTTTCAGAACACTTTCACAAGCGACTAAATCTTTATGAAAAACGACGTCATCTCACCGGAATTTGATGAAAACGGCCGTCCTCTGCGCCGTATCCGTAGTTTTGTACGCCGCCAGGGGCGACTGACCAAAGGCCAGGAACATGCGCTGGAAAACTACTGGCCGGTGATGGGCGTTGAGTTCAGCGAAGATATGCTGGATTTCCCGACGCTGTTTGGCCGTGAAGCGCCGGTGACGCTTGAGATTGGTTTTGGCATGGGTGCTTCGCTGGTGGCAATGGCGAAAGAGCGTCCGGAGCAGGATTTCCTCGGCATTGAAGTGCATTCGCCGGGCGTTGGCGCTTGCCTGGCTTCCGCGCATGAAGAGGGGCTGAGCAATCTGCGCGTGATGTGTCATGACGCGGTCGAAGTGCTGCATAAAATGATTCCTGACAATTCATTGAGCATGGTTCAGCTCTTTTTCCCTGACCCGTGGCACAAAGCACGTCATAATAAACGCCGTATCGTTCAGGTGCCGTTTGCTGAACTGGTAAAAAGCAAACTGCAACTGGGGGGCGTATTCCATATGGCGACCGACTGGGAACCTTATGCGGAACATATGCTCGAAGTGATGTCTTCCATTGACGGTTATAAAAACCTGTCAGAAAGTAACGATTACGTACCGCGCCCGGAATCACGTCCGGTGACGAAATTTGAACAACGTGGTCATCGTCTTGGTCACGGAGTATGGGACTTAATGTTCGAGAGGGTGAAATAATGGCAAAGAACCGTAGCCGTCGTCTGCGTAAAAAAATGCACATCGACGAATTCCAGGAATTAGGATTTTCGGTGGCATGGCGATTCCCGGAAGGTACATCGGAAGAACAGATTGATAAAACCGTTGATGACTTTATTAACGAGGTTGTCGAACCGAACAAGCTGGCTTTTGACGGCAGCGGTTATCTGGCCTGGGAAGGTCTGATCTGCATGCAGGAAATTGGCAAATGTACCGAAGAACATCAGGCGATTGTGCGTAAGTGGCTGGAAGAGCGCAAACTGGATGAGGTACGCACCAGCGAACTTTTCGACGTTTGGTGGGACTAAGAAAGCATACGGGCGATGACAAACGCAAAACTGCCTGATGCGCTACGCTTATCAGGCCTACAATGGGTATGCAATATATTGAGGTTGCACGATTGAGTAGGCCGGATAAGGCATTTACGCCGCATCCGGCATGGACAATGCGCACTTTGTTATCAATCCGGGCCAGCAAATGCTGGCCTGATTTGTTCTTGAGGGAAGATTATGATGCGCAAAATGCTGCTGGCGGCAGCACTTTCAGTAACGGCAATGACTGCTCACGCCGACTACCAGTGCAGCGTCACACCGCGTGACGATGTGATTGTCAGCCCGCAAACCGTACAGGTGAAGGGCGAAAACGGCAATCTGGTGATCACGCCAGACGGCAATGTGATGTACAACGGCAAGCAATATTCTCTGAGTGCCGCCCAGCGCGAGCAGGCGAAGGATTATCAGGCAGAACTGCGCAGCACGTTGCCGTGGATTGATGAAGGGACTAAGAGCCGCGTTGAGAAAGCCCGCGTCGCACTGGATAAAATTATCGTTCAGGAGATGGGTGAAAGCAGTAAAATGCGCAGCCGTCTGACCAAGCTCGATGCGCAGTTGAAAGAACAGATGAATCGCATTATTGAAACGCGCAGCGATGGCCTGACGTTCCACTATAAAGCCATTGATCAGGTTCGCGCCGAAGGCCAGCAACTAGTGAATCAGGCGATGGGTGGAATTTTGCAGGACAGCATTAATGAAATGGGCGCGAAAGCGGTACTGAAAAGCGGCGGTAATCCGTTACAGAATGTGCTGGGAAGCCTGGGCGGTTTGCAATCCTCCATCCAAACCGAGTGGAAAAAGCAGGAAAAAGATTTCCAGCAGTTTGGCAAAGATGTCTGTAGCCGTGTGGTGACCCTGGAAGATAGCCGCAAAGCCCTGGTTGGGAATTTGAAATAATCCTCTATTTTAAGACGGCATAATACTTTTTTATGCCGTTTAATTCTTCGTTTTGTTACCTGCCTCTAACTTTATAGATCTCCAAAATCCATTCACGTTGTAAATTGTTTAACGTCAAATTTCCTATACAAAGCTAAGGGATAATACGTAGCGTTCACGTAACTGGAGGAATGAAATGGAGTTTTTCAGAAAGACGGCACTTGCCGCACTGGTTATGGGTTTTAGTGGTGCAGCATTAGCATTACCGAATATCACCATTTTAGCGACTGGCGGGACGATTGCCGGTGGTGGTGACTCCGCAACCAAATCTAACTACACAGCGGGTAAAGTTGGCGTAGAAAACCTGGTCAATGCGGTGCCGCAATTGAAGGACATTGCGAACGTTAAAGGCGAGCAGGTCGTTAACATCGGCTCCCAGGACATGAATGATAATGTCTGGCTGACACTGGCGAAAAAAATTAATACCGACTGCGATAAAACTGACGGCTTCGTCATTACTCACGGTACAGACACGATGGAAGAAACCGCTTACTTCCTCGATCTGACCGTAAAATGTGATAAGCCAGTAGTGATGGTCGGCGCAATGCGTCCGTCCACCTCCATGAGCGCAGACGGTCCATTCAACCTGTATAACGCGGTAGTGACCGCAGCAGATAAAGCCTCCGCTAACCGTGGCGTGCTGGTAGTGATGAACGACACCGTGCTGGATGGTCGTGACGTGACCAAAACCAACACTACCGATGTAGCGACCTTCAAGTCTGTTAACTTCGGTCCACTGGGTTACATTCACAACGGTAAAATCGACTATCAGCGTACTCCGGCGCGTAAGCACACCAGCGATACGCCGTTTGATGTCTCTAAGCTGAATGAACTGCCGAAAGTTGGTATCGTTTATAACTATGCTAACGCATCCGATCTTCCGGCAAAAGCACTGGTAGATGCGGGCTATGACGGCATCGTTAGCGCCGGTGTGGGTAACGGTAACCTGTATAAAACCGTATTCGACACCCTGGCAACCGCGGCGAAAAACGGCACTGCGGTAGTGCGTTCTTCTCGCGTACCGACGGGCGCAACCACTCAGGATGCCGAAGTGGATGATGCGAAATACGGTTTCGTCGCCTCTGGTACGCTGAACCCGCAAAAAGCGCGCGTTCTGCTGCAACTGGCGCTGACGCAAACTAAAGATCCACAGCAGATCCAGCAGATTTTCAATCAGTACTAATCGCCTCGCCCCGGTATCGTGCCGGGGCTTTCTCACTTCAGACTCACGTCCATTGTCAATCATAATTATCATGATGATAATCACGGGAATAAATTATTCCACACGAGACTTTCACTGTGAAAAAACAATGGATTGTAGGTACGGCGTTGTTTGTGTTGATGTCAGGTTATGGCTGGGCCGATGGTGAACCGCCAACTGAAAATGTCTTAAAAGATCAATTCAAAAAGCAATATCACGGCATTCTCAAACTGGATGCCATCAATTTAAAAAACCTTGATGCGAAGGGGAATCAGGCCACCTGGTCTGCGGAAGGTGATGTCTCTTCTAACGATGATCTCTATACCTGGATCGGTCAGTTGGCAGATTATCAACTTCTGGAACAGACCTGGGTGAAAGATAAACCCGTAAAATTCTCAGCGATGTTAACCAGTAAAGGAACGCCCGCGTCTGGCTGGACGGTGAATTTTTACTCTTTTCAGGCAGCAGCCAGCGATAGTGGGCGGTTTGTTGATGATATCAAAACGAATAATAAGTACCTGATTGTGAATAGCGAAGATTTCAATTATCGCTTTAGTCAGCTTGAGTCAGCGCTGAATGTGCAGATGAATTCGATTTCGGGGCTGGAAAAGGAAGTGAAAGAGCTTGATAAGCAAATGGTTGCGGCACAGAAAGCGGCGAATGCTTATTGGGGAAAAGGGGCAGATGGCAAGCAAATGACTCGTGAAGACGCTTTTAAAAAAATACACCAGCAACGGGATGCGTTTAATAAACAGAATGATAGCGAGGTGTTCGCGGCTAAATATGACAAAGAGGTCTATCAACCGGCGATTGCGGCATGTCATAAACAGAGTGAAGAGTGTTATGAAGTGCCGATTCAGCAGAAACGGGATTTTGATATCAACGAGCAGCGGCGACAGACTTTTCTGCAATCACAAAAACTCAGCCGTAAATTGCAGGATGACTGGATAAAGCTTGAAAAAGGGCAATATCCGTTAACGATGAAAGTTTCGGAAATAAACAGTAAAAAAGTCGCGATTTTGATGAAGATTGACGATATCAACCAGGCTAATGAACGCTGGAAAAAAGATACCGAACAACTGCGGCGTAATGGGGTGATTAAGTAATTTTTGCGATGATGCATGGCTTGTAGCCGGATGTGGCGTTTACGCCGCATCCGGCAGAACAAGTTTACTCGGCCAGAAACAGTTCCAGCAGTGAATTTAAAAACAACTTCCCATGTTCCGTTATCTGCCAGTAATCCGCACATTCGGTGAGATAACCCTGAGCGATAGCCTCGTCTAACTGAGAGCGAATCACTTCTTCGCAAAGGCCGGTATACTGGCTAAACTCCACGCGTGGCGCGGCCTCCAGCAAACGGAAGCGATTCATAAAGAACTCGAACGGCTTATCAGCGGCTTCTACATCACGCTGGCTTTCCAGATAACGCCCCTGCATAAAACCACGCGGGTGACGCGTTTTGGTGGTACGCAGAATGCGCCCGTCCGGGAAGGTCACTTTGCCATGCGCGCCGCAGCCGATGCCGAGGTAGTCACCAAATCGCCAGTAGTTGAGATTGTGTTGGCATTGATAACCCGGTTTGGCGTAAGCGGAGGTTTCATATTGCTGATAACCCGCTGCGGTTAATAACTGATGCCCCTGTTCGAAAATATCCCACAGTGCGTCGTCGTCCGGTAGCACCGGTGGCCGCGAACCAAACAACGTATTGGGTTCGATGGTCAACTGATACCAGGAAAGATGCGGCGGATTCAGTTCAATGGCCTGTCGCAGATCGCCAAGCGCCTCTTCCAGTGATTGATCAGGCAACCCGTGCATCAAATCAAGGTTAAAACTACGCAGCCCCAGCCCGCTTGCCAGATTCGCTGCCCGTTTCGCTTCTTGCGGGCCATGAATGCGTCCAAGTCGTTTCAGCTTTTCTTCGCTAAAACTCTGCACACCAATAGAGATGCGGTTCACACCGGCACGCTGATAATCAACAAAGCGATCGGCTTCTACCGTACCAGGATTCGCTTCCATAGTAATTTCTGCATCCGCTGCCAGCGGCAAACGCGCACGCACGCTGTCCAGCAGCGTTTGCATCGCCGGGCCAGAAAGCAGGCTCGGCGTACCACCGCCAATAAATATTGTCTGCACTTCACGACTCTGAGCATAAGCCACATCATTGTCCAGATCGTTAAGCAGATGCTGAACATAATCGTCGTGCGGCACTTCTCCTTTCAACGCGTGAGAGTTGAAATCGCAGTACGGGCATTTCTGCACACACCACGGGATGTGAATGTAGAGACTGAGCGGCGGTAACTTAACCATTACGTAGCGCGTCCAGCAGCAGTTTCAACGCCTGACCACGGTGGGAAATGGCACTCTTCTCTTCGCGAGTCAGTTCGGCAGCGGTTTTGCCTTCAGAAGGCACGAAGAAAATCGGATCATAACCAAAGCCACCAGTACCAGCAGGTTCACGGGTAATCACGCCAGGCCAGCAACCGTGGCACACCAGCGGAGTCGGATCTTCCGCATGACGCAGATACACCAGCACGCAGTGGAAACGTGCCTGGCGTTGGTCGTCCGGTACGTCTTTCAGGGTTTCCAGCAGTTTTTGCAGATTCTTTTGATCGGTTGCGTCTTCACCGGAATAACGAGCGGAGTAAATCCCCGGCGCTCCGCCAAGCGCATCAACCGCCAGACCGGAATCGTCGGCAATCGCCGGTAAACCGGTCGCTTTGGCCGCGTGGCGCGCTTTCAGGATCGCGTTTTCGATAAAGGTCAGGCCGGTCTCTTCGGCGGAATCGACGCCAAGTTCCGTTTGGGCCACGATATCAAGACCGAAGTCGCTAAGCAGCGACGCCAGCTCACGCACTTTACCGGCATTGCCGGTTGCGAGGACAACTTTTTGCATAGGATACCTAATTAATTAACGCCGCGATTTCTGGCGGGATTTGTTGCGGATTAATGATTTTAATTTGTTTGTGGCGGCCAAGTTCGCCTTTTTCAATCACCACCTGGCTTTTCGCGACCCGGAACTGCTTACCGAGAAACTTCACCAGATGGTTGTTGGCCTGGCCGTCGACCGGCGGTGCGGTAATGGCGACTTTTACTTCGTCGCCATGTAAACCGACAATAGAATCACGGCTGGCTTTCGGCTGGATATAAAGCCGTAATACCAGACCGTCATCGTTTACTGTTACGGCACTCATAACGCCATCCACAGCCCCGGCAGCAGCATGTTTCCGGTTGCCTGTAATACTTCTGCGACACCCATATTGATGACATACAGCAGCAGTACGAGGATCATTGGTGAGAAATCAATCCCTCCCATTGCCGGTAGCAGGCGGCGAATCGGACGCAGTAGCGGATCGGCAAGCTGGATCAGCACATATTCAATTGGGCTGCGACCCTGACTTACCCAGCTCATTATCGCCATCACCAGCAGTACCCAGAAGATCAGCAGGCCGATAGTTTTCAGCAGAATCAGCAAACCGGCAATCCAGATGATCGGCAGGAAGGTTACGACTTTGAACAGGACGATGGCTTTGATGAAACTCAAAATGTACGCCACCAGCAGTGAGGCGCTGTCAATCGGCCCCATTGCCGGAATAACGCGGCGCAGTGGCCCGATAATCGGCTGCGTCACCTTCACCACAAACTGTGAGAAGGGGTTATAAAAATCACAATGAGCCCACTGCATCCAGATGCGTAATAACAGCACCATGGTATACAGCTCAATGACCGTTGAAAGCAGGAAAGTCAACGTATTCATGGCGTTCCTTTAATTCCTTATTTTTTAGAGTAATCACGTGCACCAAAGATAGCAGTGCCGATGCGAACCATCGTGCTACCTGCCGCAATGGCGGCTTCCATATCATCTGACATCCCCAGAGAGAGGGTGTCGACATGCGGGTAGCGCGTTTTCAGTCCGGCAAATGCTACAGCCATTTGGCGTGCAACTTCAAACTGCCTTACATATTCTGACTCTGGCGCGGGGATCGCCATTAGCCCGCGCAGGCGTAAACGCGGTAGTTCTGCGACCGCTGCTGCCAGCTCGTCCAGCTCTGCCAGTTGAATGCCTGACTTACTGTTTTCATCGCTAATGTTGATTTGAATCAGTACGTTAAGAGGGGGAAGTTCTGCCGGACGCTGATCGTTAAGACGGGTGGCGATACGCAAACGGTCGATGGTATGACACCAGTCGAAATGCTCTGCCACCAGGCGGCTTTTATTAGACTGCAACGGGCCAATAAAATGCCACTCTAATCCTGTTACGCCCAGTTCCTGAAAGTGGCGAATTTTATCTACCCCTTCCTGAACATAGTTTTCACCAAATTGACGCTGCCCGGCGTCGATGGCTTCTGCGATGGCGCTCGCAGGTTTTGTTTTACTGACTGCAAGCAGCGTAATTTCTTCTGGAGAACGGCCGCAACGCGTTGCAGCCGTTGAGATTTTGTCCCGAACCTGTGCCAGGTTATGCGCAATATCGTTCATTTTCCGAGGATCTTAGTATGAATATGGAAGAAATTGTGACCCTTAGTGTAAAGCATAACGTCTCGGATCTACACCTGTGCAGCGCCTGGCCAGCACGATGGCGCATTCGAGGGAGAATGGAGGTCGCGCCGTTTGACGCGCCAGACGTCGAAGAGTTGTTGCGGGAGTGGCTGGATGACGATCAACGGGCGATATTGCTTGAGAATGGCCAGCTTGATTTTGCGGTATCGCTGGCTGAAAAGCAGCGGCTACGAGGCAGTGCGTTTGCGCAGCGGCAAGGCATTTCTCTGGCGTTACGGTTGTTACCTGCGCATTGCCCGCAGCTCGAACAACTTGGCGCGCCGCCGGTATTGCCGGAATTACTCAATAGCGAGAATGGCCTGATTCTGGTGACGGGAGCGACGGGGAGCGGCAAATCGACCGCACTGGCGGCGATGGTTGGTTATCTCAATCAACATGCCGATGCGCATATTCTGACGCTGGAAGATCCTGTTGAATATCTCTATGCCAGCCAGCGATGCTTGATCCAGCAGCGAGAGATTGGTTTGCACTGTATGACGTTTGCATCGGGATTACGTGCGGCATTGCGGGAAGATCCCGATGTGATATTGCTCGGAGAGCTGCGTGATAGCGAGACAATCCGTCTGGCGCTGACGGCGGCAGAAACCGGGCATCTGGTGCTGGCAACCTTACATACGCGCGGTGCAGCGCAGGCGGTCGAGCGGCTGGTAGATTCATTTCCGGCACAGGAAAAAGATCCCGTGCGTAATCAACTGGCCGGTAGTTTGCGGGCGGTGTTGTCACAAAAGCTGGAAGTGGATAAGCAGGAAGGGCGCGTGGCGCTGTTTGAATTGTTGATTAACACGCCAGCGGTGGGGAATTTGATACGCGAAGGGAAAACCCACCAGTTGCCACATGTTATTCAAACCGGGCAGCAGGTGGGGATGTTAACTTTTCAGCAGAGTTATCAGCAGCGGGTGAAAGAAGGGCGCTTGTGAGGCTAAAGCGGCTGATTAGCATCGTAAATATGCCTGATGCGACGCTGACGCGTCTTATCAGACCTACAATCGCTGCCAAATGTAGGCCGGATAAGGCGTTTACGCCGCATCCGGCAAGACGGACGATGACGCTATCTACAATTTGCCAGGCTTGCAAATCGCCTTAATATCCCTGCTCAAAATAACTTTCGAGAATGATAACCGCAGAGGCAGAGTCGACTTTGCCTTTGTTGAGCGCCCGATAACCGCCCTGTTCAAACAGGCCGGAACGCGCTTCCACGGTGCTAAGACGTTCGTCATGTAGCTTTACTTCAACACCGAAACGACCATGAATACGGTTGGCGAATTTACGCGCCCGGGCGGTTAGCGGTTGTTCGGTGCCGTCCATGTTCAGCGGCAAACCGACGATGATTTCGTCTGGCTGCCACTCTTTCAACAAACGCTCGATAATATTCCAGTCCGGCGTACCGTCCTGCGCTTTAATCGCAGGCAAAGGGCGAGCGGTGCCAGTAATGCGTTGACCAACCGCTACGCCAATGCTTTTGGTGCCGAAGTCGAAGGCAAGTAAAGTCCCGCTCATCAGGCGTGTCCCGCCACATCAGGCATGGTAAGAATATCAACACCAATCAGCCTTGCCGCATCGCGCCAGCGGTCGGCTATCGGTGTTTTGAACAGAATATTCAGATCTGCCGGAGCGGTTAGCCAGGCGTTGTCGAGAATTTCTTGTTCCAGTTGGCCTTTATCCCAGGAGGAGTAACCCAACGCAACCATCACGTCAGAGGGTTGTTTATCGGTGCCGAGCGTTTCCAGCACATCACGGGAAGTGGTCATCACCGTGTTGTCTGAAATGCGAATACTGGAAGTAAAATTTGATGGTGGAGTATGCAAAATAAACCCACGATCTTCAGCCAGTGGGCCACCGAGCATAACAGGCTTGTCCAGACGGATTGACTCATCACGCGGCTCCGGCGTGATCTTTAATTTTTCCAGAATCCCTTCAATTTTAAGATTTTCCAGAGGCTTGTTAATGATAATCCCCATTGCACCCTCTGGATTATGTTCGCAAATGTAGACCACCGAACGACGGAAAATCGGATCCTGGAGAGCAGGCATGGCAATAAGAAAGTGATGCTGTAAATTCATTGTCAGAGGTTCTGTTTCCTGGTTCAAAAAAGCAACAGCGCCCAGTATGCGTGGAAAGACGGGCGCTGTCACTCATAGTCTCAACGAGATCCCTCTCGTTAAGCTGGGTTATCGTTGCTGTAAACGTGCTTCGATGGCATCCATTAGCATTCCGGTGATCGAGACCGGAAACTCTGCTTCAATCTCACGAATACAGGTTGGGCTGGTGACGTTAATTTCAGTCAGGCGGTCTCCGATAATATCCAGGCCAACAAAAATTAGCCCTTTTTCTTTCAGCGTCGGCCCTACCTGGCGGGCGATTTTCCAGTCACTTTCAGTTAGCGGACGAGGTTCGCCGCGACCACCGGCAGCCAGATTGCCACGGGTTTCGCCACCCTGCGGAATACGCGCCAGGCAGTACGGTACGGGCTCGCCATCCACCACCAGAACGCGTTTGTCGCCATCTTTAATGGCAGGCAGGTAATTTTGCGCCATACAGTAGCGAGTACCGTGCTCAGTCAGGGTTTCGGCAATCACGCCGAGGTTCGGATCGCCTTCTTTCACGCGGAAAATCGACGCGCCACCCATGCCGTCCAGCGGTTTAAGGATAATGTCAGTGTGCTTTTCCCAGAACGCTTTCAACTGTGCTTTATTACGCGTGACCAGCGTTTCTGGTGTTAAGTCAGAGAACCAGGCGGTAAACAGTTTTTCGTTACAGTCGCGCAGGCTCTGTGGCTTGTTAACGATCAACGTTCCTTTCTCTTCAGCACGTTCCAGAATATAAGTGGCGTAGATAAACTCGGTATCAAACGGCGGATCTTTACGCATCAGGATCACGTCGAGATCGGCCAGTTGCAGATCCTGCTCACCCGTGAACTCGTACCATTTATCGTAGTTCTGTTCGACGCTCAAAGTAAGGGTACGAGCGCGAGCCTCACCATTGATCAAATAGAGATCGCCCATCTCCATATAGTGAAGTTCGTAACCACGACGTTGTGCTTCCAGCAACATAGCGAAACTGGAATCTTTCTTGATGTTGATGCTTGCGATGGGGTCCATCACGATGCCGAGCTTGATCATTATTTTTCTCCGTTAGCCCAGATCACCAAAACGTACTTGTAGCGCAGTTATGGCGGTGAGCGCAGTTGTCTCTGTACGCAAAACGCGAGGTCCCAGCAGGATATCAGTAAATTGATAGCGGGCAGTCATGGCAATTTCATCTGCTGATAATCCGCCTTCCGGGCCAATCAGCAGGCGGATGCGTTCGACCGGCAACGGCAGCGTGTTAATGCTGTTACTGGCGCGCGGGTGAAGATTCAGTTTCAGTCCTTCATCTTGCTCTGCACACCAGGCTTCCAGATCCATTGCAGGACGGATCTCCGGCACCCGGTTACGACCACACTGCTCGCAGGCGGCAATCGCAATTTTCTGCCACTGCTGGAGCTTCTTGTTCAGACGTTCGCTATCCAGTTTAACGCCGCAGCGTTCAGAAAAAAGTGGCGTAATGAGGCTTACTCCAAGTTCGATCGATTTCTGGATAGTGAATTCCATTTTTTCACCGCGTGACATTACCTGACCGAGATGAATATGCAGAGGCGATTCACGATCGTCGAGCTGACCTTCCAGCACGTTAACTTCCACGCTTTTTTTGCTGGCGCTGGTAATCTCTGCGTCAAAGACCTGGTTGCTACCGTCAAATAACTGTAACGCCTGACCAGGCCCCATACGCAGTACACGACCGATATGGTTAGCGGCATCTTCGCAAAGTGCAATGTGCGAGTTGCTGATTAATGGTTCAGGATGATAAATGCGGGGGATACGCATGGTTAAAAATCCGCGTCGTCTCCCCACGCAGTTGCCTGCGTGGGGTAGGGGTTTAACAAAAAGAATCCCGCTAGTGTAGGTTAGCTCTTTTGCGCCTGGCAAGCGCGTTGCACATACGGGTTATGATTGCCTTGCACCTTTGCAATGCGTTCGTCGCGCTCGCACTCCCAATCGGTGACCGGATACATCTTGTTCCAGGCGTTAAACAGTTGCGTTTGCTGGCGTGAGAGTGTCAGGTTGTACTGGTCACGCATATAGAAATAAGTTCTGGCAATGATGCCTCGCGTATGAGCTGGTGGTTCCGCCACTTTTTCTTTGAAATCCACCTTCATGGCGCACTGTCCATACTGACCCTCGCCACCATTCCACTGACTGTACATAAAGTTGCCGCGATCGCCGTTCACTTCGCCTATCGAGGGCTGCAGGTTATGCATATCGCTTTCCATTTTGCGATAAACCGGATCTTTGGCGCAGTTTTTACGTCCGCCGTCTTGCCAGCATTGACGCTGGTGGCCGAACTGCCAGGCGGGAACCACGTGTTCCCACTCCACACGACTGGCGCGATTTTCATTTTTGCGTACCTGATATCCGCATGACTCCAGATCCACAACGCCTTTTTTACCCTGCCAGTTGATTTTACAGCCGCAGTAAAATGTTCCCGGTGCGTCAGCATAGACTTTTACTGCCGCATTTTTCGCCTGGGAAAAACTATTGATGCCTTCGGCCAATACCTGGCCGGAAAATGCTGCGCTCAGTATCACCGCAGCAACAGACAAATAACGGTACATCATTTACTCCGTGTTAAAACGAGCCAGCAACGTAGCGAAAGTTGTTTTACTATGCAATCAGCCAGATCAGGAAAGTTCCTGATAGTTCAGGTGGTTATTTCGCAACCAGTTGTTCGCCGCAATGAACGCAGCGATAGACGGCCTCTCCACGCACCACACGGTTATGGCGGCGCACGGTAAGCTGATGCTCCTGGCATTTACAGCGGTAGGGGAAGGTGTTGCGGCGTACGGATTGTAGCTCAAATTGATGCGTGCGGCGGGCGGGAACACCCAGCACACTTTCCATCATCCATTTCCACTCTTTGCCATGCGGTGCCACGCGACCAAAGTGTTTCCACACCAGTAAATGCGCCAGCTCGTGCGGTATGACTTCTTCTATAAAAGCTTCGCTGTTTTCCATCAACAGCACCGGATTGAGACGAATTTCATAGCTGTCCAGCCAGGCAGTACCGGCGGATGTACCACGCTGGGTGTAAGCGATTTTTGGCTCCGGGTAATTACGCTCCAGCTTCAGGTTGGCCTGGGCGAGTTTTTCCCGCAGACGACGCATAACGGCCTGTTGGATGGCGATAGGGAGACGGGGCGTTTTCATAGCGGCTGAGGATAAAGCGAAGAAAAGATGACTGCAAGAGGTGGCTTCCTCCGCGACGGGAGGAAGCCAGAGACGATTAATCGTGAGCGCCGATTTCGCGCAGTTTACGACCCTTCATCAGATTACGTTCAATGTGTTCCAGCGAAACGTGTTTGGTTTCCGGTACCAGCCACAATGTCAGCAGGATAAACAACACGTTCAGAGCCGCATACACCCAGAAGGTGTTGGCGTTGCCCAGCGTGTTGAGCATAGTCAGGAACGTTGCGCCGACGATCATGTTGGCAATCCAGTTGGTGGCGGTGGAGCAGGTGATGCCAAAATCGCGGCCTTTCAGCGGCTGAATTTCAGAACACAGTACCCAAATCAACGGACCTGCGCTCATGGCAAAACCGACAATAAACATCAGCAGCATGGCAATGGCAAAATACTGCGCCGACGGTGAGTGGATACCGATATGCATCATCGTACCCAGTATGCCCATGCCAGCAGCCATTACCATGAAGCCCAGCGTCAGCGTCGGTTTCCGTCCCCAGCGGTCAACCAGACCAATAGCGATAAAGGTGGCGAGTACGTTGGTCAGACCAACGATCACTGTCCCCCACATTTGCTCGGTAGTATTGGTATAACCCGCCAGTTCGAAGATTTTGGGCGCGTAATACATGATGACGTTCATCCCGGTGAATTGCTGCATCACCTGTAACAGCACGCCAAGGAATACCGCACGACGGAAGTTGCTGTTTTCTTTAAACAGTGCCCAACCGCTCTGTTTGACCTGCAAACTTTCACGGATTTCATCCAGTTCGCGTTTCGCTTCCGCGCTGGTGTCGCGCAGGCGCAGCAGCACGCGTTCGGCATCAACAAAACGGTGTTTGGCGGCAAACCAACGTGGGCTGTCTGGCAGGAAGAAAACACCAATCAGTAGCAGAATTGCCGGGATGATAATCACACCCAGCATCCAGCGCCATGCGCCGGTGTAGCTGAAGGCGGTATCAGAAAGATAAGCGCCGAGAATGCCGATGGTAATCATCAACTGATACATCGAGATCATACTGCCACGAATTTTCTCTGGCGCAATTTCGGAGAGGTATAGTGGCGCGGTATAGGAAGCAACACCCACCGCCAGACCCAGCAGAACGCGAGAAAGAATCAGTACTTCAACGTTTGGCGCTGCGGCTGAGAACAGCGAACCAGCAACAAACAGAATAGCGCCGATCATCAGGCTCTTTTTACGTCCGAGTTTAAAAGAGAGCCAGCCGCTACCCACCGCACCGACTGCCGCACCAAACATCATGGAGCTTACGACCCATTCTTGCGTGTGCGAGGTAATCTGGAATTCATCTGCAATAAACGGCAGTGCGCCAGCAATTACACCGATATCTAGGCCAAAGAGTAATCCCGCCAGAGCGGCAAGGAAGCAGACGAAAAACGTCATTGCCTTGTTTGACCGCCCCTGTTTTTTAGCGTCAGGCATGATGCCCTCCAATATGTTATTTTTTATTGTGAATTAAGATAGGTGAGTACGACGCAAAAAGATGTGAAGCATGTCACATCAGTGTAATCGATTACACTAACATTTATAGTGGTTATAATTTAAGTACATGAAAAAAATTGAGTTATAACATCATAGATTAAGCGAAGTTATCTGCAATTAAGACTTTGCTGAAAAGAAATGTAACAATCATGAAAACTGAATAATATGATGAAAATATTATAAATACTGGGTTGGTGTGGTTGGTGTAATCGGTTTCAGTTGTTGTGATGAACTACGGATAAACGTGTTCAGCAACGGAATGTTGCTATCGTGTGGGCGGCTTTTGCCGGATGCGGCGTGAACGTTTTAGCCAGCCTACATGTAGCAATGGTTGTAGGCCTGGTAAGCGTAGCGCATTGGGCATTTTTTAGAAAAGAAAAAGGCCAGTGCGAGGCTGGCCTTAGAAAGTGGGGATGAAAGATTATTTCAGACCGGCGGCATCGCGCAGTAGCTGCGCTTTGTCGGTTTTTTCCCACGGGAAATGCTCGCGACCAAAGTGACCATATGCAGCGGTATCTTTATAGATTGGGTGCAGCAGATCCAGCATCTTAATCAGACCGTATGGACGCAGGTCGAAGAACTCGCGCACCAGCAGGGTCAGTTGTTCAGTAGGGACTTTCTCAGTACCGAAAGTTTCTACCATGATGGAAGTCGGTTCAGCCACGCCGATCGCGTAGGAAACCTGAATTTCACAACGGTCAGCCAGACCCGCTGCCACGATGTTTTTCGCAACATAGCGTGCTGCGTAAGCTGCGGAACGGTCCACTTTGGATGGATCTTTACCAGAAAACGCGCCGCCACCGTGACGAGCCATGCCGCCGTAGGTATCAACGATAATTTTACGCCCCGTCAGACCGCAGTCACCCATCGGGCCGCCGATAACAAAACGTCCGGTCGGGTTGATGAAGAATTTGGTTGCGGAAGTCAGCCATTCTGCTGGCAGGATCGGCTTAATGATCTCTTCCATTACCGCTTCTTGCAGGGATTTCTGATCGATATCTTCAGAGTGCTGGGTGGAAAGCACTACTGCATCGATGCCAACGATTTTGCCGTCGTCATACTGGAAAGTAACCTGGCTTTTTGCGTCCGGGCGCAGCCACGGCAGAGTGCCGTTTTTACGCACTTCAGCTTGACGTTGTACCAGACGGTGTGCATAGGTGATTGGCGCTGGCATCAGCACATCGGTTTCGTTGGTGGCATAGCCAAACATCAGACCCTGGTCGCCAGCGCCTTGTTCCAGCGGATCAGCACGATCAACGCCCTGGTTAATGTCAGGGGACTGTTTGCCGATAGCGCTCAGAACCGCACAAGAGTTAGCGTCAAAGCCCATGTCGGAATGCACATAGCCAATTTCGCGAACGGTGTTACGGGTGATCTCTTCAATGTCCACCCAGGCGCTGGTGGTGATTTCACCGCCAACTAAAACCATGCCGGTTTTTACGTAGGTTTCGCAAGCAACACGTGCTTTCGGATCCTGTTCGAGGATCGCATCTAAAACGGCATCAGAGATTTGGTCAGCAATTTTGTCAGGATGCCCTTCAGAGACGGACTCGGACGTAAAAAGGTGTTTTGCCATATTTAATATCACCTAAAGAGAATTTAGTTAGCTCAAACTGTTGTGTGGATTTTCTGTGGTAGTGGCTCCTTCCACGACTCTGCAGGTTAAAAACACTGGCAGTCTGAGTGTTAATCAGTATGGATGGATTAACATCTGGATGGCTATTTTAGGTCAAGACGTCATCCGATTTCCACTTTTTTTTGAAGCGTATCTCATTCCGTTAAAAACGTAGCTGGAAATTTTTCCTGACAATGCTGGCATTCTGTGTATTTATCTTTTGCAATTTTCTGCCATTGTGGGGTATAAAACGCGGCGCGCGGCTTAAATAAAAAGCACACGACGTTCCTTTCGTGTTGCCACTTCCAGCCGGGTTGAAATCAGTGTTTTAGCTTGTTGGTTCGTCTTCGCAGGCGGCCGTGGAGGTGATACGAAATAATGAATCGTTGTCTGCTGCTTAATCTGTCGCACCGTTCTGGTGTAGATTCGTTCCCCGCACTCTGCATCTCTGCATTGCATACCTGCCGATGTTATACCCATCTCGGCGCTTCTCAGGATTCAAGAGCTGGCAACAGTTACTGATGACTGAACAAGGGCGCTCTTGTAAATACAAGAGTTTTCTCGTGGTTTCGCCGGACTGTCACACTTACGTTCGGTTATGTGCTTAATAATGTTATGAAAAAGAAACCGGTTGCGCAGTCGGAGCGTCAGCATACGCTGCTGGAAAATCCGTGTGCTTATGGGTTGTTATCGCAGTTTCAGGCTGCGATAGTGGTTAACTGTTTTACACTTAATAAAATAATTTGAGGTTCGCTATGTCTGACGACATGTCTATGAGTTTGCCTTCGTCAGCGGGCGAACACGGTGTACTACGCTCCATGCAGGAGGTTGCAATGAGCTCCCAGGAAGCCAGCAAGATGCTGCGTACTTACAATATTGCCTGGTGGGGCAATAACTACTATGACGTTAACGAGCTGGGTCACATTAGCGTGTGCCCTGACCCGGACGTCCCGGAAGCTCGCGTTGATCTCGCGCAGTTAGTGAAGACCCGCGAAGCGCAGGGCCAGCGCCTGCCTGCACTGTTCTGCTTTCCGCAGATCCTGCAGCACCGTTTGCGTTCTATTAACGCCGCGTTTAAACGTGCGCGGGAATCCTATGGCTATAACGGTGACTACTTCCTCGTTTACCCGATCAAGGTTAACCAGCACCGCCGCGTGATTGAGTCCCTGATTCATTCTGGTGAACCGCTGGGGCTGGAAGCAGGTTCAAAAGCTGAGTTGATGGCGGTGCTGGCGCATGCTGGCATGACCCGCAGCGTCATCGTCTGTAACGGCTATAAAGACCGCGAATATATCCGCCTGGCGCTGATTGGCGAGAAGATGGGCCATAAGGTTTATCTGGTTATCGAGAAGATGTCTGAAATCGCCATTGTGCTGGATGAAGCGGAACGTCTGAACGTGATCCCTCGTCTTGGTGTACGTGCGCGTCTGGCCTCGCAGGGGTCTGGTAAATGGCAGTCTTCCGGTGGTGAAAAATCGAAGTTCGGTCTGGCGGCAACCCAGGTACTGCAACTGGTTGAGACACTGCGTGAAGCCGGACGTCTCGATAGCCTGCAACTGCTGCACTTCCACCTCGGTTCGCAGATGGCGAATATTCGCGATATCGCGACAGGCGTTCGTGAATCTGCGCGCTTCTATGTTGAGCTGCATAAGCTGGGCGTCAACATTCAGTGCTTTGACGTTGGCGGTGGTCTGGGCGTGGATTATGAAGGCACCCGTTCGCAATCCGATTGTTCGGTGAACTACGGCCTCAATGAATACGCTAATAACATTATCTGGGCAATTGGCGATGCCTGTGAAGAGAATGGTCTGCCACATCCGACGGTGATCACCGAATCGGGTCGTGCGGTGACTGCGCATCACACTGTGCTGGTTTCCAATATTATCGGTGTGGAACGTAACGAATACACCGTTCCAACCGCACCAGCAGAGGATGCGCCGCGCGCACTGCAAAGCATGTGGGAAACCTGGCAGGAGATGCACGAACCGGGAACTCGCCGCTCTCTGCGTGAATGGCTGCATGATAGCCAGATGGATCTGCACGATATCCATATTGGTTATTCTTCTGGCACTTACAATCTGCAAGAACGTGCATGGGCAGAACAGCTCTATTTGAGCATGTGTCATGAAGTGCAGAAGCAACTGGATCCGCAAAACCGCGCCCATCGCCCGATTATCGACGAATTACAGGAGCGTATGGCGGACAAAATGTACGTCAACTTCTCGCTATTCCAGTCGATGCCGGATGCATGGGGTATCGACCAGTTGTTCCCGGTTCTGCCGCTGGAAGGGCTGGATCAAGTGCCGGAACGCCGCGCTGTGCTGCTGGATATCACCTGTGACTCTGATGGAGCCATCGACCACTATATCGATGGTGACGGCATTGCTACGACAATGCCAATGCCGGAGTACGATCCGGAGAATCCGCCGATGCTCGGTTTCTTTATGGTCGGTGCCTATCAGGAGATCCTCGGCAACATGCACAATCTGTTTGGTGATACCGAAGCGGTTGACGTGTTCGTCTTCCCTGACGGCAGCGTAGAAGTGGAGCTGTCTGACGAGGGCGATACCGTTGCGGATATGCTGCAATATGTGCAGCTCGATCCAAAAACGTTGTTAACCCAGTTCCGTGACCAGGTGAAGAAAACCGATCTTGATGCCGAACTGCAACAACAGTTCCTTGAAGAGTTCGAGGCAGGTTTGTACGGTTATACCTACCTTGAAGATGAATAATTAAGATTATTCTGCTGGCGGACCGATTTAATTGATTAATTCGGCCCGCTTTTTATTTATATATTCTTAAAAATAATCTGGTTACTTTCCTTCTAATATAATCTCCCTACAATCGCTGCATTAATTAAATGCAGAGGGATCGGTTATGAAAAAATGGAAAGTACGCGTTGCGCTGGTGGGATTGTTCGTACTGCTTGCAGGTTGTTCCAGTAATGCGCAGTATAATAGTAGTGCATCTGGCAATGTCGGCACTGCCTGGGGCGGGGATGTGCACTCAACGGTTCAAGGCGTATCTGCTGAACGCGCCTGGCGCGATCCGGCAGAGATGATCGTTATTAGTTATTCGACTAACATTCCTTCCGGATACGACCGCGTTTATAGCATTCGGATTAACGAACTGGAATATGCTATTCGCGATGCTAATTTTAATTCGCTTCCTATTACTCGGGTATATGATTCATCGAATAATAAACCTCGATATATTGTTCATGCCAGAGTGGGAATGAATTATCAATTATATGTTCGTAACTATAGCCGTAACACTAACTATGAGATCGTTGCCACAGTTGATGGGCTGGATGTTCTGAACGGCAAGCAAGGTTCGCTGAATAACAATGGCTATATTGTGAATGCCGGTGATTCGTTAGCGATTAAAGGTTTCCGTAAAGATAAACATACCGAAGCTGCTTTTCAGTTTGCCAACGTTGCTGATTCCTACGCCGCCAATTCGGCGCAAGGCGATGTACGTAACACAGGGGTGATTGGTTTTGCCGCTTTTGAATTACAAGGCTCAGCGAAAAATGCGCTACCGCCGTGCTCTGGACAAGCCTTTCCGGCAGACAACAATGGCTATGCTCCACCACCGTGTCGTAAATAGCAACCCCGCTTGATGCTTCACCCATTTAGGGCGATAATTAGCACAAACTTGTGTTTCGCAAATCCAACCCTTCCTCGTCGGGCCTAACGACGCGGAAGGGTTTTTTTATATCGACTTTGTAAAAGGAGTCCATCCATGAGCACCTTAGGTCATCAATACGATAACTCACTGGTTTCCAACGCCTTTGGTTTTTTACGCCTGCCGATGAACTTCCAGCCGTATGACAGCGATGCTGACTGGGTAATTACCGGCGTGCCGTTCGATATGGCTACTTCTGGTCGTGCGGGGGGGCGTCACGGTCCGGCAGCTATTCGCCAGGTTTCGACTAATCTGGCCTGGGAACACAACCGCTTCCCGTGGAATTTCGACATGCGTGAACGTCTGAATGTCGTCGACTGTGGTGATCTGGTATATGCCTTCGGTGATGCCCGTGAAATGAGCGAGAAACTGCAGGCGCACGCTGAGAAGTTGCTGGCTGCCGGTAAGCGTATGCTCTCCTTCGGTGGTGACCACTTTGTTACGCTGCCGCTGCTGCGTGCTCATGCTAAACATTTTGGCAAAATGGCGCTGGTACACTTTGACGCCCACACCGATACCTACGCGAACGGTTGTGAGTTTGACCACGGCACTATGTTTTATACCGCGCCGAAAGAAGGTCTGATTGACCCGAATCATTCCGTGCAAATTGGTATTCGTACTGAGTTCGATAAAGACAACGGCTTTACCGTGCTGGACGCCTGCCAGGTGAACGATCGCAGCGTGGATGACGTTATCGCCCAGGTGAAGCAGATTGTTGGTGATATGCCGGTCTACCTGACTTTTGATATCGATTGCCTGGATCCTGCGTTTGCGCCGGGAACGGGTACGCCGGTAATTGGCGGCCTGACCTCCGATCGCGCCATTAAACTGGTACGCGGCCTGAAAGATCTCAACATCGTTGGGATGGACGTAGTGGAAGTGGCTCCGGCATACGATCAGTCGGAAATCACTGCTCTGGCAGCGGCAACGCTGGCGCTGGAGATGCTGTATATTCAGGCAGCGAAAAAGGGCGAGTAAGCGCCGGATGTGATGCCATCCGTAGGCCGGATAAGATGCGCCAGCATCGCATCCGGCGATGTGCTCTGGCCATATATGTCAGATGCGGCCTAAACGCCTTATCTGACCTACGTTCGGCACCACCAGGTCTTACTTAACCCCATCAGCGCTCATACGGTCGCGAATATGCTGGGCGCGCTCCGCGGATGCTGGATGGTCGTCAAACATTGAGCTTTGACGGCCTTCTTCCAGCTTCGCCAGTTTTTCAAAGCTGGTGGCAAGGCCTGCCGGACTGATGCCGCGTTGGCGCAGCAAGTCATAGGAGTAATCGTCCGCCTCAGCTTCCTGACGCTGGGAGAATTGCGAATTGACTAATTTCTCGCCCAGATCGCCTAGTTGTGATTGAGATAAACTACCGACAATCCCGCCCGCCGATGCCGCAGCTACTCGCACTGCGTTTGTTCCAAGCGCGACCTGCATCCCTTTCTTCACATGGCCTAACGCCACGTGTCCCATTTCGTGACCGATCACCGCTTCGACTTCGTTATCAGTCATCATATCCATCAGTCCGCTATAAACACGGATGCAGCCGTTGGCCATCGCAAAGGCGTTCACATCCTTTGCCATATACACTTTGTAATTTACCGGCTGACCGTTGATATTGTTGCCCAGCGCGTTGGCAATAGTGGCCAGACGTTTAGCATATTCGCTACTGGCTGGCGCAATCGTCGCCTTACTGTCCATCTCCTGACATGCCTGATCGCTCAGGGCTTTGACCTGCGCATCACTCAGAGTGTAAGCCTGAAAAGCTTCCGCTCCTGATGAGAGCAGCCCACTGGAGTCCATATTCTGGCAACCGGTCAATACCGTTGCCACGCTCATTGCTATCAATAAGGCGCGAATTTTCATGTTTTCTCTTCCGCACAAAGTCAGGATTATTCTAAAAATGCGCCGTTTGCAGGTGAATCGACGCTCAGTCTAAGTATAAGGAAAAGCGCAGCGGACGGGCGAGCAGATTGCGCAACATGCGAGCATGATCCAGAGATTTCTGAACCGGCAAAAGGATGTTCCATGTACATGACGCGTGGCTTGCGGTAAATTGTTGGCAAATTTTCCGGCGTAGCCCAAAACGCGCTGTCGTCAAGTCGTTAAGGGCGTGCCCTTCATCATCCGATCTGGAGTCAAAATGTCCTCACGTAAAGAGCTTGCCAATGCTATTCGTGCGCTGAGCATGGACGCAGTACAGAAAGCCAAATCCGGTCACCCGGGCGCCCCGATGGGTATGGCTGACATTGCCGAAGTCCTGTGGCGTGATTTCCTGAAACACAACCCGCAGAATCCGTCCTGGGCTGACCGTGACCGCTTCGTGCTGTCCAACGGCCACGGCTCCATGCTGATCTACAGCCTGCTGCACCTCACTGGTTATGATCTGCCAATGGAAGAGCTGAAGAACTTCCGTCAGTTGCACTCCAAAACTCCGGGCCACCCGGAAGTGGGTTACACCGCAGGTGTAGAAACCACCACCGGTCCGTTGGGTCAGGGTATTGCTAACGCAGTCGGTATGGCGATTGCAGAAAAAACGCTGGCGGCGCAGTTTAACCGTCCAGGTCACGACATTGTCGACCACTACACCTACGCCTTCATGGGCGACGGCTGCATGATGGAAGGCATTTCCCACGAGGTTTGCTCTCTGGCAGGTACGCTGAAGCTGGGTAAACTGATTGCGTTCTACGATGACAACGGTATCTCTATCGATGGCCATGTTGAAGGCTGGTTCACCGATGACACTGCAATGCGTTTCGAAGCTTACGGCTGGCACGTAATCCGCGGTATTGACGGTCACGACGCTGCCGCTATTAAACGCGCAGTAGAAGAAGCGCGTGCAGTGACTGACAAACCGTCTCTGCTGATGTGCAAGACTATCATTGGTTTCGGTTCCCCGAACAAAGCCGGTACGCATGACTCCCACGGCGCGCCGCTGGGCGATGCGGAAATTGCACTGACTCGTGAGCAGCTAGGCTGGAAATACGCGCCGTTCGAAATCCCGTCTGAAATCTATGCTCAGTGGGATGCGAAAGAAGCCGGTCAGGCGAAAGAGTCTGCATGGAACGAGAAGTTTGCGGCTTACGCGAAAGCTTACCCGCAAGAAGCGGCTGAATTTACCCGTCGTATGAAAGGTGAAATGCCGTCTGACTTCGACGCGAAAGCGAAAGAGTTCATTGCTAAACTGCAGGCTAATCCGGCTAAAATTGCCAGCCGTAAAGCGTCTCAGAATGCCATCGAAGCATTCGGTCCGCTGTTGCCGGAATTCCTCGGCGGCTCCGCTGACCTGGCTCCGTCTAACCTGACCCTGTGGTCTGGCTCTAAGGCAATCAACGAAGATGCTGCCGGTAACTACATCCATTATGGTGTTCGCGAATTTGGTATGACCGCGATTGCCAACGGTATCTCCCTGCACGGTGGCTTCTTGCCGTACACCTCCACCTTCCTGATGTTCGTGGAATACGCACGTAACGCTGTACGTATGGCTGCACTGATGAAACAGCGTCAGGTGATGGTTTATACCCACGACTCCATCGGTCTGGGCGAAGACGGCCCGACTCACCAGCCGGTTGAGCAGGTTGCTTCTCTGCGCGTGACCCCGAACATGTCTACATGGCGTCCGTGTGACCAGGTTGAATCCGCCGTTGCGTGGAAATATGGCGTTGAGCGTCAGGACGGCCCGACCGCGCTGATCCTCTCCCGTCAGAACCTGGCGCAGCAGGAACGTACGGAAGAGCAACTGGCAAACATCGCGCGCGGTGGTTACGTGCTGAAAGATTGTGCCGGTCAACCGGAACTGATCTTCATCGCCACCGGTTCTGAAGTCGAGCTGGCGGTTGCAGCATACGAAAAACTGACTGCTGAAGGCGTGAAAGCGCGCGTAGTTTCCATGCCGTCTACCGACGTGTTCGACAAACAGGACGCGGCTTACCGTGAATCCGTACTGCCGAAAGCCGTCACCGCACGCGTTGCAGTGGAAGCAGGTATTGCTGACTACTGGTACAAGTATGTTGGCCTGAACGGTGCTATCGTCGGTATGACCACCTTTGGTGAATCTGCTCCGGCAGAGCAACTGTTCGAAGAGTTCGGCTTCACCGTTGAAAACGTGGTAGCGAAAGCGAAAGAACTGCTGTAATTAACACTATGGTGTGTGAAGAGCCGCAAATGCGGCTCTTTTTTATTTGGTTGAGATAAACGGAACGGTACTGCCAGGGATCATGGTATCGGGCAGTTTTCCGTCCCAGCGTTCGGCAGTGGTAAGGGCAACAAGCCCTGGGTTATCTCGCAGAGCTTCACCGCGCAGGCGGATAGCTTCTGCTTCAGCCCCACTTTTTAAACGAATAGTTTCTGCTTCTGCCGCGCCTCTTACGCGAATCGTCTCTGCTTCTGCTTTGGCTGCCGCCAGTTTACTGTCTGCTTCTGCCTGCGCCTGAGTTACCGCAATTTGTGCCTGGATTTTCTCTGTTTCCAGATTTTGTTTCCGTGTGGCAATGGCGACTTCCGCTTTCATACGATCTTCAATTGATTTTTCATAAGCGTCCGAAAAATCAATATTTTCAATCTGGACCCCGTCAATCACCACCGGACCAACAACGGCTTTGCGCATTGCATTTTGCAGATCCTGAACCAGTTTCGTGCGATCCTGTACAGCGCTGATGGCCGTATATTGACCGAAAACGTTCTCCAGTTGGGTTGGCAACTGGCGAACAATCAGGCGATCTTTTAATGCTTCAATGGTGTTGTAGGTGGTATAAACCGCGCCTGCTTCCGAAGGCTTAATATGGAAACTGACTGACACAGTCATTTGTGCGGGTTGCTGGTCGCGGCTGTATGCCTGTAATCCCTGATAGACAACAGCCTGATTACGCGTGGAAATTTTCTCTACGCTTTCCATAAACGGGATCTTAAAACCCAGCCCCGGATCGGCAACTTTTACTATTTTTCCATAGCGCAACAAAATACCACGTTCACCTTCATTCACGGTGTAATACGACAGAAATGGCAGCACAATAACGGCAAGCACGCCAATGGCGATGGCAAGCGATTTTTGTGGGCGGAATGAGGTTATTGAAACAGGTGCTTTCATGTGAGTCTTCCTTGAGTGAAGTGTGGAAATATGTCACATGAGGTGAGAAGAAAACAGCCAACAGTCGAGAATTCAGAATCTATAAAGGGGGAATGGCGGAAAACCAACGAATGAAATAAGTATGTTTTCGAACATTCAATAAATAAATGGTGATATGCATCACGAATGTAATAACGTATAAAATATCTATTATGTGACATACACAGCAAATATATAGTTGACTTACGTAAAATTATTTTTATGTCATTGTTATTTAATGCTTTGCTATTTTAGCTCGTGGAGTTTGTGTTTTCACGTGCACAATTGCTTTCATTAAGTCGCACGAGTATTTTATTTTTACCGCCGGACAGTACCCTAAAAATAAAATAAGGATAATTTATGCGGCTTATTGATTATTTCCCGGAATCATCAATCTCAGTTATATCTTCAGCAAAAGACTGGCAGGATGTTATCGATTTTTCGATGGCGTCATTGTTAGCAAAAAATTATATCAACGAGAATTACATTCAGTCTATTAAAGACTCAACTACCCGCAACGGGCCTTATTATATTCTCGCGCCGGGCGTAGCAATGCCCCATGCACGACCGGAATGTGGGGCGCTTAAAACCGGGATGTCACTGACATTACTCGAACAGCCAGTTTGTTTCCCCGGAAGTGATGAACCGATCAAATTACTCATCGGGCTTTCTGCTGCCGATGCTGATTCGCACATTGGTGCTATTCAGGCGTTAAGTGAATTACTGTGCGAAGAAGAAATACTCGAACAACTATTAACAGCAACATCAAAAAAACAATTAGCGGACATTATCAGCCGCGGATAATTACTCTCTCCTCTACAGGATAACATTATGGAAAACAAGTCTGCTCGTGCAAAGGTCCAGGCTTTTGGTGGCTTTTTGACTGCAATGGTCATCCCCAATATCGGTGCTTTCATTGCCTGGGGTTTTATTACTGCTTTATTTATTCCTACGGGTTGGATGCCTAACGAACACTTCGCCAAAATTGTTGGCCCCATGATTACCTATTTATTGCCCGTGATGATTGGTTCTACCGGTGGTCATCTGGTCGGCGGTAAACGCGGTGCGGTCATGGGGGGAATAGGGACGATTGGTGTGATCGTCGGTGCGGATATTCCGATGTTTCTCGGTTCGATGATCATGGGGCCGTTAGGTGGTCTGGTCATAAAATATGTCGATAAAGCACTGGAAAAACGCATACCTGCTGGTTTTGAGATGGTTATCAATAACTTCTCATTAGGTATTGCCGGGATGATCCTCTGCCTGTTGGGCTTTGAAGTCATCGGTCCGGCAGTGTTAATTGCCAATACTTTCGTCAAAGAGTGTATTGAGGCGCTGGTACATGCGGGTTATCTACCTCTGCTGTCAGTCATCAATGAACCGGCAAAAGTGCTTTTCCTTAATAATGCGATCGATCAGGGCGTCTATTACCCGTTGGGAATGCAGCAGGCATCGGTTAACGGTAAATCTATCTTCTTTATGGTGGCGTCCAATCCTGGGCCGGGTTTAGGCTTGCTGCTGGCATTCACTCTGTTTGGTAAAGGGATGAGCAAACGCTCTGCGCCTGGTGCGATGATTATTCACTTCCTCGGTGGCATCCACGAGCTGTATTTTCCGTATGTATTGATGAAGCCGTTGACCATTATCGCCATGATTGCAGGCGGTATGTCTGGCACCTGGATGTTCAATTTGCTGGATGGCGGCCTGGTGGCAGGTCCTAGCCCGGGTTCTATTTTTGCTTATCTGGCACTGACGCCGAAAGGCTCGTTCCTGGCGACAATTGCCGGTGTTACGGTCGGTACTCTGGTGTCCTTTGTCATCACATCCCTGATACTGAAGATGGAAAAAACGGTGGAAACGGAGAGCGAAGATGAGTTCACCGAGTCAGCCAATGCGGTAAAAGCTATGAAGCAGGAAGGTGCATTTTCATTAAGTCGTGTGGAACGTATTGCCTTTGTTTGTGATGCGGGAATGGGCTCCAGCGCAATGGGGGCAACCACCTTCCGCAAACGTCTGGAAAAAGCCGGACTGACCATTGAAGTAAAACATTACGCCATAGAAAACGTGCCTTCGGATGCTGATATCGTCGTCACTCACGCCAGTCTGGAAGGACGAGTGAAACGTGTGACGGATAAACCGCTGATATTGATTAATAACTACATTGGCGATCCAAAACTCGACACTTTATTTAATCAATTAACCGCCGAACATAAAAACTGATTGCAGAGGTAAAAATGAAAACCAAAGTTGCTGCTATTTATGGCAAGCGGGATATCCGTCTGCGTGAATTTGAGTTACCCGAAATTACTGATAATGAACTGCTGGTCAGTGTAATTTCTGATAGTGTTTGTTTATCCACCTGGAAAGCGGCGTTGCTTGGTAGCGAACATAAACGGGTGCCGGACGATTTAGAAAATCACCCGGCGATCACCGGGCATGAATGTGCCGGAGTCATTGTTGAAGTGGGTAAAAATCTTACCGACAAATATAAAAAAGGTCAGCGATTTGTTTTACAGCCTGCGATGGGGTTACCCAGCGGATATTCTGCGGGATACAGCTACGAATATTTTGGTGGTAATGCCACCTATATGATTATTCCTGAAATCGCGATTAATTTAGGCTGCGTATTACCGTATCACGGCTCTTATTTTGCTGCGGCGTCGCTGGCGGAGCCGATGTGCTGCATTATTGGCGCTTATCATGCTAATTATCACACTACGCAATATGTTTATGAGCATCGAATGGGCGTCAAATCTGGCGGCAATATTGCGCTACTGGCGTGTGCTGGCCCGATGGGAATTGGCGCTATCGATTACGCCATTAACGGCGGCATTCAACCATCACGGGTGGTAGTGGTCGACATCGATGAAAAACGGCTGGCACAAGTACAGAAGCTGCTGCCGGTGGAGATGGCGGCCAGCAAAGGGATTGAGCTGGTATACGTGAATACCAAAGGGATGAGCGATCCGGTACAGATGCTGCGGTCGCTGACAGGAGATGTCGGGTTCGATGATGTTTTTGTCTATGCGGCGGTGCCTTCGGTCGTTGAGATGGCTGATGAATTGCTGGCGGAAGATGGTTGTCTGAACTTCTTTGCCGGGCCAACGGATAAAAACTTCAAAGTGCCGTTTAACTTTTACAACGTGCATTACAACAGCACTCACGTCGTTGGGACGTCCGGTGGTTCTACGGATGATATGAAAGAGGCGATTGCCCTTAGCGCCACGGGGCAGTTGCAGCCGTCGTTTATGGTGACCCATATCGGTGGCCTGGATGCGGTGCCAGAAACCGTACTCAATTTGCCGGATATTCCCGGCGGCAAAAAACTCATTTATAACGGCGTCACCATGCCGCTGACCGCCATTGCCGATTTTGCCGAAAAAGGGAAAACAGATCCGCTGTTTAAAGAGTTGGCGCGACGGGTTGAGGAAACGCACGGCATCTGGAATGAACAGGCCGAGAAATATCTGCTGGCACAATTTGGCGTTGATATCGGGGAGGCCGCGCAATGATGTCCCTTGCGTGGCCATTATTTCGCGTTACGGAACAGGCCGCGTTGGCTGCCTGGCCGCAAACCGGATGTGGCGACAAAAATAAAATTGATGGCCTGGCGGTTACCGCGATGCGTCAGGCATTAAACGACGTCGCTTTTCGTGGGAGAGTGGTTATCGGTGAGGGGGAAATTGACCATGCGCCGATGCTGTGGATTGGCGAAGAGGTTGGTAAAGGTGATGGGCCAGAAGTCGATATCGCGGTTGATCCGATTGAAGGCACCCGGATGGTGGCGATGGGGCAGAGTAATGCCCTGGCGGTAATGGCCTTCGCCCCACGAGATAGCCTGTTACACGCGCCCGATATGTATATGAAAAAACTGGTCGTTAACCGACTGGCTGCAGGAGTGATTAATCTGTCTTTGCCCCTGACGGATAACTTGCGCAATGTGGCAAAAGCATTGGGCAAACCATTGGATCGATTACGCATGGTTACGCTGGATAAACCCCGTCTTCATGCCGCGATTGAAGAAGCGACGCAACTGGGCGTGAAAGTATTCGCCCTGCCGGATGGCGATGTTGCTGCCAGTGTGCTGACTTGCTGGCAGGATAATCCTTACGACGTGATGTACACCATCGGTGGTGCGCCAGAAGGCGTTATTTCTGCCTGTGCAGTCAAAGCGTTAGGTGGAGATATGCAGGCAGAGCTTATTGATTTTTGTCAGGCCAAAGGTGATTACACGGAAAATCGGCAGATTGCACAACAGGAGCGCCAGCGTTGCAAGGAAATGGGGGTTGAGGTCAACCGTGTGTACTCGCTCGACGAACTGGTGAGAGATAAAAATATCCTCTTTAGCGCCACGGGTGTGACGGGCGGAGAGCTGGTGAACGGTATACAACAGACGGCGAATGGGGTGCGGACGCAGACATTACTGATCGGTGGCGCAGACCAAACGTGTAATATAATAGACTCCCTGCATTGATGGTGATCTATCGGAAGACGAATGGCGACGCTGACAGAAGATGATGTGCTTGAGCAACTGGATGCACAGGACAATTTATTGTCATTTATGAAAACTGCGCATGCCATTTTGCTCCAGGGGATACGCCAGTTTCTGCCGTCGCTGTTTGTCGATAACGATGAAGAGATCGTGGAATATGCAGTGAAGCCGTTGCTCGCCCAAAGCGGCCCGCTTGACGATATTGATGTTGCGCTGCGTTTGATTTATGCGCTGGGGAAAATGGATAAATGGCTGTACGCCGATATTACGCACTTTTCTCAATTCTGGCATTACCTGAACGAGCAGAATGAAACGCCCGGATTTGTCGATGACATTACCTGGGATTTTATCAGCAACGTTAATAGCATAACCCGTAATACTTCCCTCTATGATGCGTTGAAAGCGATGAAGTTCGCTGATTTCGCGGTCTGGTCAGAGGCGCGTTTTAGCGGAATGGTCAAAACGGCGCTGACGCTGGCAGTAACGACAACTTTAAAGGAATTAACGCCGTGAAAATCGAACTGACGGTGAATGGACTAAAGGTACAGGCGCAGTACTCTGATGATGAAATTGAAAATGTACATAAACCGCTACTGCGTATGCTGGCGGCCTTACAGGCGGTAAACCCGCAGCGGCGTACGGTGGTATTTCTGAGTGCTCCACCAGGGACGGGTAAATCTACCTTAACTACCTTCTGGGAATATCTCGCACAACAAGATCCCGAATTACCCGCTATTCAGACGCTCCCGATGGATGGTTTTCACCATTACAACATCTGGCTGGATGAGCATCAGCTTCGCCCTTATAAAGGCGCGCCGCAAACGTTTGACGTGGCGAAACTGGCGGAAAATCTGCGTCAGGCCGTGCAAGGCGACTGTACGTGGCCGCAGTATGATCGACAAAAACATGATCCGGTAGAAGATGCGTTGCACGTTACCGCGCCGCTGGTCATCGTCGAAGGAAACTGGCTATTGCTGGATGACGAGCAGTGGCGCACGTTAGCGCAATTTTGTGATTTCTCGATATTTATCAACGCGCCCGCATCTGTGTTACGGGAACGACTGGTGGGGCGCAAGTTGGCGGGGGGATTATCGCAGGCAGATGCTGAAGCTTTTTATGAACGTACCGACGGGCCGAATGTTCGTCGGGTGCTGGAACAGAGTCGGCCTGCAAATTTGACCTTAATGATGACGCCTAACGGTGAATACTGTCTGGCAGATTGACCTCCCTCACTACACCACCTTCCAGTCGCATGACGCGAGAAAAATGACGCCGGGTAAATGCGGCGTCATGACTGATTGCCACCACACTCGTGCCACGAAGGCGGCACTTTTCCAGCCAACTTTCAAATACTGCCAGCCATTGGGCATCAAAATCCCGGCTCGGTTCGTCAAGTAATAACAGCGGCGGGGCGAGAGCTTCCAGGCAGGCGACGGCCACCATCCGTCGCTGGGCGCTATGCAGATCTAACGGATGAGCGCTGGCAACATCTGTTAACTGACAGCATTGCAGGACAGCGTCGGTGCGTTGAGCAATTTCATCAGTTGGGCATTTTTGCAGTTTCAAACCAAATGCGATCTCTTCCGCGACGGTACTGTGAAATAACTGGTTTTCCGCTTCCTGAAACAGCACACCAATGTTTGCCGCGCGTTGGCGGTTCTTGAGTGTATGTAGCGCCAGATGTTGCAACATTACCGTGCCGGACGAAGGGGGTAGAAGACCCGCCATGATACGCAACAGGGTCGATTTTCCCGCGCCATTGTCGCCGGTCAGCGCCAGCCATTCACCTTTTTTGAGTTGTAGAGAAATGTTGCAAAGACAATACGTTGCTGCGTCAGGCCAGCGATAAGTTACCTGATTTAACGTTAACATAATGGCTGGAGTGCTCCGTTTTGCAGTTGCCACGCTTGCTGGCAGTAGTTCAGGAAAGGTGTTTGATGGCGTTCAAAAAGAATAATCAGCGAATCACGTTTCAACGCCCAGTGTTGTAAGCGCTGCAACAGCATTTCGCTGGCCTGCGACGTCAGTCGGCTAAAGGCTTCGTCGAGAATTAAAATCTTAGGTAGCATCGCGATAGCACAAGCGATGACCACGCGTTGGGTTTCCCCGCCGGAGAGTGTTGCCGGATGGCGATGACGCAATGGCTGGCACCCGGTCAGAGTCAGAGCGGCGTCAATACGCGCCATAATCTCTGCTTCAGCAAGACACAGATTTTCTGGCCCAAACGCGACTTCTTCTTCCACGTTGAAGGTACAGCCAGAAAGCTGCAAGTAGGGGGATTGCTGGACGAGTTGAATGGTCGCAGATTGTTCGTTGAGTGAGCGTTGCCCAATGGGCGTATCGAGGAGCATTCCCGTACCTGCTATGTCACCCGGCAAGAAGTCGGGATACCACCCCGCCATCAGTTGCGCCAGCGTGCTTTTGCCACTGCCGTTGTCCCCAAAGATGGCGATCATCCCTGGTTCGTCATAGTAAAAGTCATAACAGAACGGAGGAATTGTTGAGTGTGTCGGGCAATAGCGAAACTGTTCTAACGTAACCATATCCACGCTCCGAATTCTGCCAGCATCAGCAAGATCATGGTGTAACGCGCCACTTTTTCCAGGTTACTGTCAGGTGGTGCCCACAGCGTAGTGCGCCGGTTGTGGAGTCGAAATGCCCGCATATCCAGCGCCGCGCCGCGGATCGCCAGATCGTTAAGCGCATTATGAGTTAGCGGAATAATTAACGCGGGCATCGCACGTAAACGTTGATACCAGCCTTCATCCAGCGGCACGCCGCGAGCGCGTTGTGCTTCATAAATAATCGCTAATTGTCGTTTTAACTGCTCAACGACCAATAACGGCCCGGCAAACAGATAAGCGACGCCCGGCGGCAGGCGAGAAGCAAACAAAGCGCGGATAAAACCTTGCACGGGGACGAATTGCATCCACAACTGTGAAGTTGAGACAATAGCCAGAATACGCAACCAGAGCGTAATGGCATGTGCCCACCGTTCTGGAGAGCGTGGCGCGTCACTTATCCATTCTGTCAGCCAGCCACCGTGCACCAGCCACAGACCGACGCCCAGCGAAAACATCAGCCAGGTGACATATTTTGCCCGCCGCCGCGTGGCCTTTAGCGCGATAAGGCAGAAAAAGGTCGCCGCGCTATAGATCGGCAAAATGCTCTGCGCGGGCAGGATAAGCGTGGTGCAGGCAGCCAGCGCCCACAACGTTAATGAGGTAAACGGATGCATTTAGCGCACGGCGGCCATCATTGGAAAATGGCGTGTGGTGCGAATCGGTAGTTGTCGCAGTAAAAGCCAGACAATCACCGCCGTGAGAATTTTATCGACCAGGTTAGCGCCTATCACCGTAATCGCCACTGATTCCACCAGGTTTTGCCCCATTGAATGTATCCAGGCGACGAACAAATCCGCTCCGCTACCGGTTACTCCGCCAAACAAGGCTGTACGCAGCGGCACGGCAACAATTGTCACCGCAAGAGTAATAATCACCCCGCTGACAATGACTTTCGGCAGAGTACGGAACCAACCCGCTCGCGCCAGCCAACCCGCGACCAGACCGATGACCATCGCCACGGGGGCAAAAGCGGCGGCGATCGGGTCAGTCAGTAACCCCCAGAGTAAATTGGTCAGTAAGCCGGTCAGCATACCGATCACTGGACCAAGCAGTACCGCGCTAATAAGCGTGCCGATGGAGTCGAGAAAAATAGGCAATTTGACTATGCTGGCCAGTTGACCGCCGATCATATTGATGGCGATAGAGATAACGATCAGCACCAAAGCCTGACTGGAAAAGTGGCGACGCGCCATAAGAAAACCTCTCTAAAGGGTGTTATTTAACAGGGGAAATATGCAACTCGTCGTAACCAGAAAGCGCGCAAGGCTGGCGACTGAATGCCAGTTCTTCCAGGCTACCGATCACCAGTTCAAGGGTGGTGCGCACGGTACAGCCAGGCATCATATGACCGCCGAGCATTGCGCCGTGTGGGTCTGAAATGCAGAGATGAAGATGTTCACCTGTCTGTTCCAGTGTGCCGTTCAGTGCGATTACTTCAAACTTACCGCGAAGATGAGTGGTGTTTTCTTGCCCGGCATAGCGTAAGGCGACGTCAGTCAGACTGCCGGTACAACCCGCAATCCACGCGGCGTGAAGTTGTTGCTGTCGCGCGAAGGTGCGTAATTGAGAGAAAACTTCCTGATCGGGAAGCAGGCGCAGCGCGTAAAAGCGCGCAGTTGAAGAATAAAGGTGGGGCAATGTCATCATTGAAGTACTCCGAAACTCGGACGTATTGCGGATGATATCGACGCGACATCAGTCATATTCTGATATAAATCAGGGTTTATGACGGCACAGCGAAAAGATTTTGCTACGCTTATTCGTGATTCTGCAAAGTGGAATAATTCCTGGCATACCATGGCCAAAAACGTGACGTAAGTCAGATAATTGTCTTCTTTGACTGGACAATCATTCCTTTTATTCCGCGTTTCGCTTATCCTAGCTGAAGCGTTTCAGTCGATTAAATGTTCGACAATTAACCAATCAGTCGCAATTTGCGACAGGTAAGGTTTTCCCGAACGATTTGCTGGACTACTCTGTCTGGCAAATTTGCTTTGAGAAAGCCTTGCAGGAGACCTATGACCGTACGCGTAGCGATAAATGGCTTCGGTCGCATCGGGCGTAATGTGGTTCGTGCTGTGTATGAATCCGGACGCCGGGCGGAAATCACCGTGGTGGCAATCAACGAACTGGCGGATGCTGCGGGCATGGCGCATTTGTTGAAATATGACACCAGTCATGGCCGTTTTGCATGGGAAGTGCGTCAGGAACGCGATCAACTTTTTGTTGGTGATGACGCCATCCGCGTATTGCATGAACGTTCACTGCAATCGCTCCCCTGGCGTGAACTTGGCGTCGATGTGGTGCTCGATTGCACCGGCGTGTATGGCACCCGCGAGCATGGCGAAGCGCATATTGCCGCCGGGGCCCAAAAAGTGCTCTTTTCACATCCTGGCAGCAACGATCTCGACGCAACTATTGTTTATGGCGTCAATCAGGATCAACTTCGCGCGGAACACCGCATTGTTTCTAACGCTTCCTGTACCACGAATTGCATAATTCCCGTCATCAAATTGTTAGATGATGCGTACGGCATTGAGTCCGGCACTGTGACCACAATTCACTCCACCATGCACGATCAGCAGGTTATTGATGCGTACCATCCCGACCTGCGCCGCACTCGGGCCGCCAGTCAGTCGATCATCCCGGTCGATACTAAACTGGCCGCCGGTATCACGCGTTTTTTCCCGCAGTTTAACGATCGCTTTGAAGCGATTGCGGTACGTGTGCCAACCATTAATGTGACGGCAATCGACCTGAGCGTGACGGTGAAGAAACCTGTAAAAGCCAATGAAGTCAACCAGTTGTTGCAAAAGGCAGCACAAGGTGCATTTCATGGTATAGTTGACTATACGGAATTGCCGTTGGTCTCTGTAGATTTTAACCACGACCCGCACAGTGCCATTGTCGATGGCACCCAAACCCGGGTCAGTGGCGCACACCTGATCAAAACGTTGGTCTGGTGCGATAACGAATGGGGCTTTGCTAACCGAATGATCGACACGACGTTAGCGATGGCCGCTGTTGCTTTCAGGTAAGACGCAAGCAGCGTCTGCAAAACTTTTAGAATCAACGAGAGGATTCACCATGTCTGTAATTAAGATGACCGATCTGGATCTTGCTGGGAAACGTGTATTTATCCGTGCGGATCTGAACGTACCAGTAAAAGACGGGAAAGTAACCAGCGACGCACGTATCCGTGCTTCTCTGCCGACCATTGAACTGGCCCTGAAACAAGGCGCGAAAGTGATGGTAACTTCCCACCTGGGTCGTCCTACCGAAGGCGAGTACAACGAAGAATTCTCTCTGCTGCCGGTTGTTAACTACCTGAAAGACAAACTGTCTAACCCGGTTCGTCTGGTTAAAGATTACCTCGACGGCGTTGACGTTGCTGAAGGTGAACTGGTTGTTCTGGAAAACGTTCGCTTCAACAAAGGCGAGAAGAAAGACGACGAAACCCTGTCCAAAAAATATGCTGCACTGTGTGACGTATTCGTAATGGACGCATTCGGTACTGCTCACCGCGCGCAGGCTTCTACTCATGGTATCGGTAAATTTGCTGACGTTGCGTGCGCAGGCCCGCTGCTGGCGGCTGAACTTGACGCGCTGGGTAAAGCACTGAAAGAACCTGCTCGTCCGATGGTGGCTATCGTTGGTGGTTCTAAAGTTTCTACCAAACTGACCGTTCTGGATTCCCTGTCTAAAATCGCTGACCAGTTGATCGTTGGTGGTGGTATCGCAAACACCTTTATCGCGGCACAAGGCCACGATGTAGGTAAATCTCTGTACGAAGCAGACCTGGTTGACGAAGCAAAACGTCTGCTGACCACCTGCAACATCCCGGTTCCGTCTGATGTTCGCGTAGCAACTGAGTTCTCTGAAACTGCTCCGGCTACCCTGAAATCTGTTAACGACGTGAAAGCTGACGAGCAGATCCTGGATATCGGTGATGCTTCCGCACAGGAACTGGCTGAAATCCTGAAGAATGCGAAAACTATTCTGTGGAACGGCCCGGTTGGCGTGTTCGAATTCCCGAACTTCCGCAAAGGTACTGAAATCGTGGCTAACGCTATCGCAGATAGCGAAGCGTTCTCCATCGCTGGCGGCGGCGACACTCTGGCAGCAATCGACCTGTTCGGCATTGCTGACAAAATCTCCTACATCTCCACTGGTGGCGGCGCATTCCTTGAATTCGTAGAAGGTAAAGTACTGCCTGCAGTAGCGATGCTCGAAGAGCGCGCTAAGAAGTAAAAAATCACAGGGCAGGGAAACCTGCCCTTGTTTCAGCGCGCTCATGTAGCACGCACTTTTTCTCAAGCCCGACGATACAGGACAAAGAAACATGTCTAAGATTTTTGATTTCGTAAAACCTGGCGTAATCACTGGTGATGACGTACAGAAAGTTTTCCAGGTAGCAAAAGAAAATAACTTCGCACTGCCAGCAGTAAACTGCGTCGGTACTGACTCCATCAACGCCGTACTGGAAACCGCTGCTAAAGTTAAAGCGCCGGTTATCGTTCAGTTCTCCAACGGCGGTGCTTCCTTTATCGCTGGTAAAGGCGTGAAATCTGATGTTCCGCAGGGGGCTGCAATCCTGGGCGCTATCTCTGGTGCGCATCACGTACACCAGATGGCTGAACACTACGGTGTTCCTGTAATCCTGCACACTGACCACTGCGCGAAGAAACTGCTGCCGTGGATTGACGGTCTGCTGGACGCAGGTGAAAAACACTTCGCAGCTACCGGTAAGCCGCTGTTCTCTTCTCATATGATCGACCTGTCTGAAGAATCTCTGCAAGAGAACATCGAAATCTGCTCTAAATACCTGGAGCGCATGTCCAAAATCGGTATGACTCTGGAAATCGAACTGGGTTGCACTGGTGGTGAAGAAGACGGTGTGGACAACAGCCACATGGACGCTTCTGCACTGTACACCCAGCCGGAAGACGTTGATTACGCATACACCGAGCTGAGCAAAATCAGCCCGCGTTTCACCATCGCGGCTTCCTTCGGTAACGTACACGGCGTTTACAAGCCGGGTAACGTGGTTCTGACCCCGACTATCCTGCGTGATTCTCAGGAATATGTTTCTAAGAAACACAACCTGCCGCACAACAGCCTGAACTTCGTATTCCACGGCGGTTCCGGTTCTACTGCTCAGGAAATCAAAGACTCCGTAAGCTACGGCGTAGTGAAAATGAACATCGATACCGATACCCAATGGGCAACCTGGGAAGGTGTTCTGAACTACTACAAAGAAAACGAAGCTTACCTGCAGGGTCAATTGGGCAACCCGAAAGGCGAAGATCAGCCGAACAAGAAATACTACGATCCGCGCGTATGGCTGCGTGCTGGTCAGACTTCGATGATCGCTCGTCTGGAAAAAGCATTCCAGGAACTGAACGCAATCGACGTTCTGTAAGATATTCCTTTCTGCTTATCTCAAGGCCCGCTCTGCGGGTCTTTTTTTCGCCAAAAGCAAAATTGCCTGATGCGCTACGCTTATCAGGCCTACACGCATCCTGCAATATATTGAATTTGCAGGTTTTTGTTGGCCGGGTAAGGCGTTCACGCCGCATCCGGCATGACAAAGCGCACATTGTCATATGTCTGAGCCCCACTCTGCGGGGCTTTTTTTCGCCAAAAGCAAGGTGATGTACTTAAGAAATTTGTGATCTATTTGGCAAAATTATACTTTATTGTTTACCCTTGTCAGACTGCCCGTCATAAGGCGGCGGAGTGTATTTCTCCATTTTGAGTCAGTTGAAAAGGAATATTGAATGGAAGATTTGAATGTTGTCGATAGCATACACGGTGCAGGTTCCTGGTTGGTGAATAATCAGGCGCTGTTGCTGAGTTATGCTGTAAACATCGTGGCGGCTCTCGCGATTATCATCATTGGTTTGATTGTCGCGCGGATGATTTCCAATGCGGTGAATCGCCTGATGATCTCCCGTAAAATTGATGCCACCGTTGCTGATTTTCTTTCTGCATTAGTCCGTTACGCAGTTATTGCCTTTACGCTAATTGCTGCACTGGGTCGCGTGGGCGTACAAACCGCATCGGTTATCGCCGTACTGGGTGCCGCAGGTTTAGCTGTAGGTTTGGCGTTGCAGGGTTCGCTGTCTAACCTGGCCGCTGGCGTGTTGCTGGTAATGTTCCGCCCGTTCCGTGCCGGTGAATATGTTGACCTCGGCGGTGTTGCCGGTACTGTGCAGAGCGTGCAGATTTTCTCTACGACTATGCGCACCGCAGACGGTAAAATTATCGTTATTCCGAACGGTAAAATTATTGCCGGTAATATTATTAACTTCTCTCGCGAGCCGGCGCGCCGTAACGAATTTATCATTGGCGTGGCGTATGATTCTGATATCGATCAGGTTAAGCAGATCCTGACTGATATTATTCAGTCCGAAGATCGTATTTTAAAAGATCGTGAAATTACCGTGCGCCTGCATGAACTTGGCGCATCCTCGGTTAATTTTATCGTTCGTGCCTGGAGCAACAGCGGTGATCTGCAAAACGTGTACTGGGACGTGCTGGAACGTATTAAACGCGAGTTTGATGCTGCTGGTATCAGCTTCCCATATCCGCAAATGGATGTGAACTTCAAGCGGGTGAAAGAGAATAAAGAGAGCGATGCGGTAACGCGTTAATCATGTAAAGCGCCCATAAGATTCATGGGCGCACTAACAATTCAATGGATTGTTCTATCAAGAAGATTGGCAACTTTTTGCATCACTTCCCTGGCATTGTCTATACCTTCAGCTTTCTGCTTTGCTACCCACTGAGCTTGTTCTTGCTGATAACCAATCGCTTTCCGCCAGGCCTCCAGTTCTGCTTTTGTCAGATAGCGAACATGTGTGCCTTCCTGTTCAAGCGTTTTTACCATGTTGATCAGATTGTTATCTAATGCCTGGCCCAGCGCCTTCTGGGTTGTAATAGCAGCTCGCTGAATCGCCTCGCGATCTTGAGTACTGAGGCTTTCCCAGGTGTGTTTATTCATCGTCAAAAGATAAACATGGCCGAGCCAGAGCGAAGGAGAGAGCAACACATTCGGCGCAGCACGTTCAGCATGGATGTCATACCCGCTATCGAGATTGACCATTAAGCCATCGAGTTTCCCGTCGCGGAGTGCTGTCGTAATTTGCTCATTCCACGGTAAGGTTACGGTTTTTGCTCCTGTATTAACTAAATAAGCCCGATGCCAGAAACTGGCTGTTCGCCAGGAAGTTCCCTGAAGAGCGGTTAATTTCATAATGGGTTTGGTAGAAAAAAAGCCTACCGGATAGCCAAGTAAAAATTGTAAGTTCACGACATTGTTACGCTCAATTTCAGCGTTAAGTTCGGGAATTTCTGCATATACGCGACGAAAGAATTCTACCTGACTGGCTCCATGCTCCGGGCCAATAGCAAAGCTCTTGAATATTTGATGAAGCGGTAATTGTTTCGCTGTGTATTCTGGCACCACTATACCCATATCAGCTTTGCTGCCATCACTTATCGTCGCCAGTGCGTCATAGCTGATGGCGATTTCACCGTTCCAGTGAGGTTCAATTTTCAAACGTCCTTGTGACTCTTTTCCAATTTCTGCAAATAATACCTCTTTAATGAGTTGTGTACGCATTCCACCATAAGGTTCATGATCGGTATAGCGAAGTATTTTTTCAGCAGCAATGTTGGGGAAAGATACCAGAAGTAACCCTGATATCAGAGAAAATAAAAAGTGTTTGAATGTCATATCAGTTCCTTCTGTAATTTTGTTGGTCGTCGTTAATATTAAAAGCAGTGAACTTTAACAACTAAAATCAAACTTCATATTTTTAAAGTCCAGCCAGGCATTACCTGTGCCAAAATTATACCCGTCGAAATACTCTTCAAACTCAATATAATAAGGCGACATTCCGTCTGGTATAGGCTGCACGAGCGCCATCGAACCACCGAGATGATCGGGCAGATGTGCGCTATGCCACTGGAGAGGTTCACATTTGCTCTTTCCCTCTGCATCTTTAGAAAAATAATGAATGGACTGATATTCCGTATCATTTCTTTCTGAGGGGCTAATTCCCGCATTAGGATCAAAAGCGCGCGGCTCGCATGAAATCGCCAGATTGAACGCCAGCGACTGCTCAGGAATGGTGCCCAATTTACGGTAAATAAAATTGCTTTCAGGCGTATCTTTTGGTCTGACGTTAGCCTGAAAATAACTAAATGCACTGCCAATAGTCATCCATTCTGGCGTATCTTGCTGGTCGCGATAGTGGTCAGGTATAAGTTCAGGTGGCTCGCAAAATGGGCCGTTGAACTCGTACTGGGTTAGTAAAATTACCGCATAAGAACAACCTAATATATCTGCCATCCGAAATAGCCGTGGATGTCGTTGCTTTTCTGCCAGCCAAAAAACATAAAGATTTGGATCTTCTGGGGGCGTGCAGGATTCAAAATTTTCAAACACATCTAATATTTCTTCTGTACACGGAGTTCCGCCATCGTTGTGTTCTGGCGCAACTGCAAAGAAAGATAACGCGGCAACCTCTGGTCCATAAATCCGATAGTCCTCTGGCAATAGTAGGGTAAATCCATGATTCAATGGGAAACCATTATTTGGATCCAGCGGCCACTGTTCGGGTGTTATGCCTGGTGGTAGTCCAAAGCACCAACCTTGTTGTCGCGGCATATTTTCGCGAATAGGGTAGGGGAGCAGAGTGAGATCATATGATTGCATTGTGTTAGTCCTTTACAACGCGAGCAGGGAAGCGAGCCATAACGTCGTTTACGCCATGGGGAATGTTGAGATTGTTATTCTAAAATCAGTCACCGAGTAGAATTATTTAAATTAATATTAAAATTATTTCTATGCTATTAGAATTATCAATTTTATCTAATAACAATCCCGCGCTATAGTCTCTGCATCAGGTAATTAACTCGGAATTTTTAACGTGTTTTCTTATTATTTTCAAGGTCTTGCGCTTGGTGCGGCTATGATCCTGCCGCTCGGTCCGCAAAATGCTTTTGTGATGAATCAGGGCATTCGCCGTCAGTACCACATAATGATTGCCTTACTTTGTGCAATCAGCGATTTAGTCCTGATTTGCGCCGGGATTTTTGGCGGTAGCGCGTTACTGATGCAGTCTCCGTGGTTATTGGCATTAGTGACCTGGGGTGGTGTTGCCTTTTTGTTGTGGTATGGCTTTGGCGCTTTTAAAACTGCGATGGGCAGTAATATTGAACTGGCGAGTGCCGAAGTGATGAAACAGGGGCGATGGAAAATTATCGCCACCATGCTGGCGGTGACCTGGCTGAATCCGCATGTCTATCTGGATACCTTTGTGGTACTGGGCAGCCTGGGCGGTCAACTTGATCCTGACCCAAAACGTTGGTTTGCATTCGGGACGATTAGCGCCTCTTTCCTGTGGTTTTTTGGCCTGGCGTTATTAGCCGCCTGGCTGGCACCGCGTTTGCGTACCGCCAAAGCGCAGCGCATTATCAATTTCGTGGTGGGCTGCGTGATGTGGTTTATCGCTCTACAACTGGCGAAAGAGGGGATTGCCCATGCACAAGCCTTGTTCAGTTAGGTGCTATCTGATGGAAAATTAAAACAGAGACGCTAAGCTTGCCTCCAGAGGTCCTGAATTTTGGGCAAGTCAATTAACACGGAGAGACTAACGTGAAGTTCAAAGTTATCGCCCTGGCGGCATTGATGGGTTTCAGCGGAATGGCAGTACAGGCCAATGAACTACCGGATGGTCCGCATATTGTCACTTCAGGAACAGCAAGCGTGGATGCGGTGCCAGACATTGCCACCCTTGCGATTGAAGTCAACGTGGCAGCGAAGGATGCCGCGACCGCCAAGAAGCAGGCGGATGAGCGTGTGGCGCAATATATCTCTTTCCTTGAACTCAATCAGATCGCGAAAAAAGATATCAGCTCTGCAAATTTACGCACCCAGCCTGATTACGATTACCAGGATGGTAAAAGTATTCTGAAAGGCTACCGGGCGGTGAGAACGGTGGAAGTAACGCTTCGTCAGTTAGACAAACTGAATTCTTTGCTGGATGGCGCGCTGAAGGCCGGGCTTAACGAAATTCGTTCTGTTTCCTTGGGTGTGGCGCAACCTGATGCCTATAAAGATAAAGCGCGTAAGGCGGCGATTGATAATGCGATTCATCAGGCACAGGAGCTGGCGAACGGCTTTAATCGCAAGTTGGGTCCGGTATATAGCGTGCGCTACCATGTTTCCAACTATCAGCCCAGCCCGATGGTTCGAATGATGAAAGCTGATGCCGCGCCGGTTTCCACTCAGGAAACTTACGAGCAGGCTGCTATTCAGTTTGATGATCAGGTTGATGTGGTCTTCCAGTTAGAACCTGTTGATCAGCAACCTGCAAAAACACCTACCGCACAATAATACTTTTAGCCCGACGCCTTTGTCGGGCTAATGTCTTCACCTGATATCGCCTCCTTTTTCTGTAATTTTCTGTAAAACCATGATGCAATCACCTATCTTTGCACGCGATTTCATCAAAGATTGAATAACTGAAACGGTTAAGCGGACAGTGATGTTTGGGGAGAGGGTATGGATATTTTTATTTCAAAAAAGATGCGCAATTTTATTTTATTAGCGCAAACTAATAATATTGCCCGGGCAGCAGAAAAAATACATATGACGGCGTCGCCGTTCGGCAAAAGTATTGCCGCGCTGGAGGAGCAAATTGGTTATACATTGTTTACCCGTAAAGATAACAATATTAGTCTTAATAAAGCTGGACAGGAACTTTATCAAAAACTTTTTCCGGTTTACCAACGAATTTCTGCTATTGATAATGAAATTCATAATTCCGGGCGTCGTTCTCGTGAAATTGTAATTGGTATAGATAATACCTATCTGACGATTATTTTTGATCAGCTAATCAGCCTTGGTGATAAATATGAAGGGGTGACAGCCCAGCCGGTTGAGTTTAGCGAAAATGGGGTTATTGATAATCTCTTCCACCACCAGTTTGATTTTATTATCTCTCCGCAGCATGTCTCCGGGCGTGTAAAGGGGTTGGAGAGCCTGACTATCAGCGAACTTTCGCCGCTGCGACTGGGGTTTCTCGTTTCTCGCCGTTTTGAAGAACGCCAGGAGCAGGAGTTATTACAGGAGCTGCCGTGGTTACAGATGCGCTTTCAGAACCGCGCTAACTATGAAGCGATGATTGATGCGAACATGCGTCCTTGTGGGATTAATCCAACAATCATTTATCGTCCCTACAGTTTTATGGCCAAAATAAGCGCCGTTGAGCGCGGACATTTCCTGACAGTCATTCCACATTTTGCCTGGCGGCTGGTGAACCCGGCAACGCTGAAATATTTTGATGCGCCGCATACGCCAATGTATATGCAGGAATACCTCTATTCACTGAAAAACCATCGCTATACCGCCACGATGCTACAGCAAATTTCTGAAGATCGTGACGGTACGAGCAATTAACTCAGCATCGAGCCAGTTTCGATCAAGTTACGATGCAGATCGAAAACGTGGCTAAGATCGTGGTGAATATGCCCACCAGGTGCATTTTCCAGATAGTGATGCAGATAGTCACGGTACATGGGATGGGCACAGTTATCGATGATAGCGCGTGCGCGCTGAAGTGGGGAGAGGCCGCGCAGGTCGGCAATCCCTTGTTCAGTGATGATCACTTTCACGCTGTGTTCGCTGTGATCGACATGGCTACACATTGGCACGATAGTTGATATCTTGCCTTCTTTGGTGATCGACGGTGCCATAAAGATCGACAGGTAAGCATTGCGTTCAAAATCGCCGCTGCCGCCGATACCGTTCATCAAATTAACTCCGGCAACATGCGTTGAGTTGGCATGTCCGTAAATATCAAACTCCAGACCCACGTTCAGAGCGATAACACCAAGGCGGCGGATAATTTCCGGGTTATTGGAAATCTCCTGCGGACGTAACACAATGCGGCTGGAGAAGTAGTCCATATTGTCGTAAATCTTACGCAGTGAATCGGCAGAGATTGTCAGACTGGAGGCGCTGGCACCGGTGATTTTGCCGGTTTCCAGAAGATGAACCACCGATTCCTGTAGCACTTCCGAATACATCATAAACGGTGGAATATCCGGGTTATCTCCGAGACGTGCCATTACCGCATTATTGATGTTGCCAACCCCACTTTGCAATGGCAAAAACTCCGGTGGAATACGCCCCTGTGCCATTTCACGTAACAGAAAGGTGACTACATTGTCAGCGATTTGCTGGCACATGGGATTTTGCTTATCCAGGATATTACCTGCATCAGGTAAGTTGGTTTCCACGACCGCAACAATCTTTTTCGGATCAATGTGCACATAACGAGTACCGACGCGATCCATTGCATGGAAGATCGAAACGCTATTGCGCCGCGGTGGTGCTCCTGGAATCACAATATCTGCCAGTTCCGCAACGCGCGGATCGTGATAGTGATTGAGTTCAATGATCACTTTCTTTGCCTGCAGTAACCAGGTCGGCGCGTTACCGATCCCACTGGTCAACCAGACACGTCCATCCGGTGCGATCTCTGAAGCTTCAATTACCGCAACATCAATGTCACCGAAGAAGCCGTAGTTGACCATTTGCGCTACTTCGCTCAAATGTAGATCAACAAAACTGACCGCACCCTGATTGATCTTTTTGCGTAATCCAGATGATGTTTGATACGGAGCGCGCCACGAAACAGCGTCAGCTTCAGAGAGTACATCATCGGCGGCGGCGCTAATTGACGCTCCGGTTAGCAGGCGAATTTGGTACGGTTTTTTCGCCTCATGCTGTTCATTGGCACGACGGGCAATAGCAGCAGGCAGGGCTTTAGGTGAACCCGCAGGGGTAAAGCCGCTGAATGCCACCATATCGTTGTGTCGGATAATTTCCGCCGCTTCATCGGCGGTCATCCTTGCCCAGGTCATACTCATCCTTTACTCCTTTGTTCGCAGATCATTAATGACCGACGAAATTAGGTTTACGTTTTTCCAGGAAGGCGTTCATACCTTCCTGATAATCCTCGCTGTCATAAACCTCCCGGCGCATCCCCTGAATACGTTCAAACTCATCTGAATTCATGGTGTGTGCTTCGCCCAACACGCGCAGTTCTTCTTTGATTACCGCAATCGCCAGCGGTGCTTTTTCGGAAATGTGGTGAGCCATTTGTAAGGTGAAATCTTCCAGCTCGTTGATGTCAACAACGTGGTTGAGAATGCCAACAGCCAGCGCGCGTTGGGCTGTGATTGGCGAAGCGGTAAAAATCAGCTCTTTGACAATGTGGAAACCCGCGTCACGGGTCAGGTTGTGAATGCCGACCAGGTTATATGGGACGCCGAGGTTAACTGGCGTCATTGAGAAGGTGGAGGTGCTGGCGGCGATGATCAGATCGGAACTCATGATCATTTCAAATGCGCCTCCCCAGACGCTCCCTTCAACCATCGAAATTACCGGTTTGGGGCATTTTTGGATCATGCGGGTGATTTGGCGTAGCGGATCATCGTAGGAGAGTGGATCGCGGCCGCCTGATGGCAGTTCATGAATATCGTGACCTGCGGAGAACACTTTGGAACCACTCGGGGCACGCAGAATGATACAACGGATTTCCGGACGGTTGAGATCGCTTAATGCCTGGAGCAGGTCATCAATAAAGACTTTACTTAATGCATTGAGTTTGCGGCCATAGTTAAACTCAATTACCGCAACTTTGTTGATGGTGACAACATTAACATACTGGTAAGACATAAAAATTCCTTTAATCAAAATATTGAGTCTGGATAAATTCACTGAGTTGCCGCAGGGCGGTGCGCGGCGAAAGCGTGTTGTTTTTGACTGCTAATAGCGTCTGGCGGTAATAGCGATCGAAATCTTCATTAGCGAACAGGTGGTGCAGCACTTCTTCCTCGGTTTGCTTACGCAGCCATTCCACCGATTGTTGCTGCCGCATCAGGGGCAAACGACCGCTGGCGGTAAGCGCGGTTTTGAAATCGATAATCGCGTGCCAAATCTCATCGATACCGCATTTTTCCAGTGCGCTACAGGTGAGGACTCGTGGTTGCCATTCTTCATATTTGCGACGCAGAATATGTAGGGCGCTTTCGTACATATGGCGGGCAATGGCGACATTCGTGTGGTTATCGCCATCGTCTTTGTTGATGACAACCAGATCTGCCACCTCCATTAGCCCCTTTTTAATGCCCTGGAGATCATCACCACCACCGGCAATTTGTAGTGAGATAAAACAGTCGACCATGCGGGCTACTTCCGTTTCCGACTGTCCGACGCCGACGGTTTCAACGATCACCACGTCATAACCCGCCGCTTCGCATAACAGCATTAACTCCCGTGCTCGTTGGCTGGCACCGCCCAGATGACCAGATGACGGAACCGGGCGAATAAACGCCGCATCGGCACGAGCCAGTTCGGTCATACGTGTCTTGTCACCAAGGATGCTGCCACCGGTTACCGGGCTGCTGGGATCAACGGCAATCACCGCGACCTTCAACCCCTGGCGAATTAGCTGCATGCCGAAGACTTCAAGAAAGGTACTTTTCCCCGCGCCGGGTGTACCGGTAACGCCCAGCCGCAGCGCATTTCCACAGAATGGCATGATGGCATCGAGCAACAGGTTACTTAGCGCCTGATGACGCGGATGGCGGCTTTCTACCAGCGTCATGGCTTGGGCAAGTGTGGCTCGTTCACCCTCACGTAAGCGGCGAATGTTGTCTGCTAGTGTGGTTTCGTTAATCATGATGCTGGCTAATTCGGTTCAGCACATCACGTACACTGTCGAGCATGGGAGTACCCGGGCCATAAATCGCCGCCACGCCACGCTCTTGCAGGAAGGCATAATCTTGCGGTGGAATAACGCCGCCAGCGACTACACAGATATCTTCGCGCCCCCATTTTTTAAGGGCTTCGACCAGTTCCGGGATCAGCGTTTTGTGTCCAGCCGCGAGAGAGGATGCGCCCACCACATGAACGTCGTTTTCTACCGCCAGTCTGGAGATCTCTTCTGGCGTCGAGAACATCGGGCTGAGATCAACGTCAAAACCCAGATCGGAATAGGCGCTGGCAATGACTTTCGCTCCGCGATCGTGCCCATCCTGACCCATTTTTGCGATCAGAATACGTGGGCGACGACCATTGTTGGCGAGGAACAGCTCCGTTTGCGCAACAATGGCATCAAATTCGCAGGCTGATTTTTCCGACTGGTGATAACTTTGCGCAATCACGCCGGTAACACACTGACTCGGCACCAGATAACGGTCAAAAGCGGCCTCCAGTGCATCGGAAATCTCACCCAATGTCGCGCGAACGCGTGCTGCATTAACAGCGGCAGCCAGCAGGTTTTCGTTTTGCAGCGCAGCGTTAGTCAGGGCGTTCAGCGCGGCGGTTACGGCTGCATCATCACGGGTGGCACGAATGCGTTCCAGCGAAGCAATTTGCTCGTTACGAACCATCACATTGTCGATCTCCAGTACATCGGTTTTGTCTTCGTGATCCCGTTTGTACTTGTTCACGCCAACTATCACCCGTTTGCCCTGGTCGATCAGCGATTGTTCACGCGCAGATGCTTCTTCGATCATTCGTTTTGGCAAGCCCGCTTCGATCGCTTTCGCCATGCCACCTGCTTCGTCGATCTGATCAATGATGGCTCTGGCCTGTTTCACGATCTGATCAGTTAGTGACTCAACGTAATAAGAACCGGCTAGCGGATCGACGGTGCGGCAGAGTTCTGACTCTTCCTGAATAATGATCTGAGTGTTGCGGGCAATACGTGCCGAGAAATCGGTCGGCAGACCAAGAGCTTCATCAAAAGCGTTGGTATGCAGCGACTGAGTACCGCCCAGAGTCGCGGCCAGTGCCTCAATGGTGGTGCGGATAACGTTGTTATAGGGATCTTGCTCGGTGAGACTCCAGCCGGAGGTTTGACAATGGGTACGCAGCGCCAGTGATTTCGGATCTTTGGCTCCAAATCCGCTTACCGCTTCGCTCCAGAGATAACGTGCGGCACGCAGCATGGCGATGTTCATAAACAGATCCATGCCAATACCGAAGAAGAACGACAGACGTGGGGCAAAGTCGTCAATTTTCAGACCAGCAGAGAGTGCAGCTTTGATGTATTCAATCCCATCAGCCAGGGTGAATGCCACCTGCTGCACGCAATTTGCACCCGCTTCGCCCATGTGGTAGCCGCTAATACTGATGGTATTAAAGCGCGGCATATTGCCGGAACACCAGGCGATGATATCAGCGATAATGCGCATAGACGGTTTCGGCGGGTAAATATAGGTATTGCGGCAGAGGTACTCTTTCAGGATGTCGTTCTGGATGGTGCCAGTAAGTTTATCGGGGGGAACTCCTTGCTCTTCAGCGGCCACGATATAAAACGCCAGTACTGGCAGGACTGCGCCGTTCATGGTCATTGACACCGACATTTTATCCAGTGGAATTTGGTCGAACAGCACCTTCATATCTTCTACGGTGTCTATAGCAACGCCCGCTTTTCCGACATCGCCAGCAACACGCGGATTGTCGGAGTCGTAACCGCGGTGGGTGGCGAGGTCAAAGGCAACGGAAAGACCTTTTTGCCCGGCCGCGAGGTTACGGCGATAAAAGGCGTTAGACTCTTTGGCCGTTGAGAAACCGGCATATTGGCGGATGGTCCATGGCTGGGCTGTGTACATGGTGGCGCGGGGACCACGAACGTAGGGCGGCAAGCCAGGAAGGGTGCCTGTCACTTCCAGATTGTTGAGATCGACTTCGGTATACAGCGGCTTGATGGCGATCCCTTCCGCCGTTTGCCGTACCAGTGAGTCGACGGTTTTTTCCCGACGGCTCAACTCCTTGTTGGCAAGCTGTTGCCACTCCTGCACGTTTGACATTATTTGCTCCATAAAGCGCAATAAAAATAGGGGATTTGCGCTTACGGTGAGCTTTTTAAACGGGTTTGTCGCCAGCAAAAAAAATGCATTGAGGCGTCGTTTTTTGCCGTGTGAGATTTGTCTCTTTTGTGACGTTGTTCAAAGAAGGTAAAAAGAAAGAAGGAAAATGCCTGATATGTGCTATCAGGCATTAATTGATTGATTAATCCTGACGAAGTACTTTGTGACCATAGTCGAGCAAAGCATCAGTGACTTTACGCATCATGCGGCTTTCTGGGGCAAAGCGATGCCAGTAGAGCATTCGCCGTTGAAACAGCCCCGGTGTCAGGTCTATCAACTCGCCGCTAGCCAGTTCTTTCTCAATTTGTAGGTGTGGGATCATACAGCAGGTTGTTCCCTGGCGAGCGAGTTGAACGAAGGCTTCTGACGAGTTAACGATATGGCACGGTACGCTACCTGGCGGCAGATCGAAGTTTTGCTGCAAAAATGCCTGGTGCATATCGTCAAGATGGTCAAACGCCACCACCGGTGCCTTGAGCAGCGCGGAGCGGCTTACTCCGTTGGGGAAGTATTTCTCAGCAAACGGTTTGGAGCTGACGAACAGATAGTCAAGCGCGCCAAGTTTATCGACAAGACAGCTTGGTAGCGCCTGATGTTGAATACTCACCGCGCCGACCACTTCGCCACGACGCAGGCGCTCCTGGGTACGGGTTTCATCTTCCACCTGTAAATTCAGACGGATAGGAGAGTCAGCCAGCACAGGAGCGAGCGCCGGAAGCAGCCAGGTTGCCAGACTGTCGGCGTTGACTGCAAGCGAAAGCAGTAGCGGGGTTGAACCGGTTTGTTCATCGCCCAGCCACTCCTCTTCCAGCAACTCAACCTGGCGAAGCAGTGCCAGCAGTTTTTGCCCTTGCTCAGTAGGCCGCGGCGGGACAGTGCGCACCAGTAACGGCTGCCCGAACATATTTTCTAGCTGCTTAATGCGCTGTGAGACGGCTGATTGCGTAATGCACAATTTCTGTGCCGCACGCTCAAATCCTCGTTCACGTATCACCGCATCCAGTGCCTGTAATGTCCTGTAGTCCGGGCGTTTCATTGCTTTAACCTACTCCTCAAATTTTCTTATGCCGAACTATGACATAATTTTGCTTTGGGTACAGAGCATTTAGCGTATGAAAAAGTAGCTATAATGGAAATTTTGGGTGGCGTTACCGTGTCTTTTTGTCTTTGTGGAGACCCGGGAAAAGTTCTGTAGAGCTTCACTTTTATCGGTGCAGCTTCAGATATGCACGCTGGTTGATAAAAGGGGTCACCCGATGCCTGCTGATATCCAGGCTTGCAGGGACGAAAGAGAATTCCCCCTATTGCCTGTTATTCATGGATGAGTTAGTCGCACGACTTGCTGACGGGGTCTGAACCGCGTTTTTTGTATATAATGCGTGTGAAATTTCATACCACAGGCGAAACGATCATGACGCAGGATGAATTGAAAAAAGCAGTAGGATGGGCGGCACTTCAGTATGTTCAGCCCGGGACCATTGTTGGTGTAGGTACAGGTTCCACCGCCGCACACTTTATTGATGCACTCGGCACGATGAAAGGTCAGATTGAAGGGGCAGTTTCCAGCTCCGATGCATCCACTGAAAAACTGAAAAGCCTTGGCATTCACGTTTTTGACCTCAATGAAGTGGACAGCCTTGGAATTTACGTCGACGGAGCAGATGAAATCAACGGCCATATGCAGATGATCAAAGGTGGCGGCGCGGCGCTGACCCGTGAAAAAATCATCGCTTCAGTCGCGAAGAAGTTTATCTGTATTGCAGATGCTTCCAAGCAGGTCGATATTCTGGGTAAATTCCCACTGCCGGTAGAAGTTATCCCGATGGCGCGTAGTGCAGTAGCTCGTCAGTTGGTGAAATTAGGCGGCCGTCCGGAATACCGTCAGGGCGTGGTGACTGATAACGGCAACGTGATCCTCGACGTTCACGGCATGGAAATTCTTGACCCGGTGGCGATGGAAAACGCAATTAACGCTATCCCTGGCGTGGTTACTGTTGGTCTGTTTGCCAACCGTGGTGCGGATGTCGCGCTGATTGGCACACCTGACGGCGTCAAAACCATTGTGAAATGATCTGACGGGGGAGTTCTCTCCCCCGTTAAAAATTTTTTTCATTGTTAAATTTGGTGACATCTGTCACGTTTTTAACCCTCTGTTACCTAACGCTCTAAACAAAGTCTTATCTCCAGCATTTTCTTCTGTTAATCAACCTTGTGTGATATTTCCTCAACATCGCGACGCAAACGTTCATATTGCCGCAATATTATTTTTTGATATGTTGAAAGGCGGATGTAAATCCACACACAACATTTCAAAGACAGGATTGGGTAAATGGCAAAGGTATCGCTGGAGAAAGACAAGATTAAGTTTCTGCTGGTAGAAGGCGTGCACCAAAAGGCGCTGGAAAGCCTTCGCGCGGCGGGTTACACCAACATCGAATTTCACAAAGGCGCGCTGGATGATGAACAATTAAAAGAATCCATCCGCGATGCCCACTTCATCGGCCTGCGATCCCGTACCCATCTGACAGAAGACGTGATCAATGCCGCAGAAAAGCTGGTCGCTATTGGTTGTTTCTGCATAGGCACAAACCAGGTTGATTTAAATGCTGCGGCAAAACGTGGGATCCCGGTATTTAACGCACCGTTTTCGAATACGCGTTCCGTTGCTGAGCTGGTGATTGGCGAACTTTTGCTGCTATTGCGCGGAGTGCCGGAGGCCAACGCTAAAGCGCACCGTGGCGTGTGGAACAAACTGGCGGCGGGTTCTTTTGAAGCTCGCGGCAAAAAGCTGGGTATCATTGGCTATGGTCATATTGGTACGCAGCTTGGCATTCTCGCGGAGTCGCTGGGGATGTATGTTTACTTCTATGATATTGAAAACAAACTGCCACTGGGCAACGCGACTCAAGTGCAACATCTTTCCGACCTGCTGAATATGAGCGACGTGGTAAGTCTGCATGTGCCAGAAAATCCGTCCACCAAAAATATGATGGGCGCGAAAGAGATTGCGCTGATGAAGCCCGGTTCGCTACTGATTAACGCCTCGCGCGGTACTGTAGTCGATATTCCGGCACTGTGTGACGCGCTGGCGAGCAAACACCTTGCTGGTGCGGCAATTGACGTATTCCCGACGGAACCGGCGACCAACAGTGATCCGTTTACCTCTCCGCTGTGCGAATTCGACAACGTCCTGCTGACGCCACACATTGGCGGTTCGACTCAGGAAGCGCAGGAGAATATCGGCCTGGAAGTTGCAGGAAAATTGATCAAGTACTCTGACAATGGCTCCACGCTTTCTGCGGTGAACTTCCCGGAAGTATCGCTGCCGTTGCACGGTGGTCGTCGTCTGATGCACATCCATGAAAACCGTCCGGGCGTGCTGACTGCGCTGAACAAAATATTTGCCGAGCAGGGCGTTAACATCGCCGCGCAGTACCTGCAAACGTCTGCTCAGATGGGCTACGTAGTTATTGATATTGAAGCCGATGAAGACGTTGCCGAAAAAGCATTGCAGGCCATGAAAGCTATTCCTGGCACCATTCGCGCCCGTTTGCTGTACTGATTCCCCTTCTCTGACAAACAACGGGCAGGTCGCTGACTTGCCCGTTTTTTTGTCCCTTTTCCCCATGCTTCTCACCACATTTGCAGGGTTGTGCAATCGCCTTTGTGAGCCTGCTCGAAGAAAGAAATCAAAGCCAGATCAATACGTTGTGTTTACTCGAAGAAGATTTACGATGGCGGTGCAGCATGGCGCTGTAACGGTAAAGCCCTCACCGAAGCGAGGGCTTAAAGGAGAAGGGGTATGATGTGACTTGTCATCATACTGATTGTACTGTTACTGATAAATTTGCCAGCTTATTAACAGTCAGTCTCAGGACCCTTACTCACTAAATTAGGTTAAAAAATAAACGATGTCAATCAGGGCGATGCAGGTGTGTCGTTTTGAGCCAATATAAATCTATATAAACAGTATCAGTCGTATTCTGGGGCGCTGGGGAAAAGTACTATATATGATCTATTCACATAATGAATATAGGTAAATTACATATATCAGAATATGTGATTTCAATCGCACATTTCATCACAATTGTGGACAACTTGCTGCCGAAAATTTGTGAGCAAATAATCTTGTGGTTTTTTAAATGAGATTTATTATTCCGTTATTACGATTTAATGGGGTGTTATTATGAAAGGAATTAATCAGAATTTTACTAATGTCATTAGATTCACGGATGACCTGGTTTTTCTTCGCCAGCGTTTTATCGACTCTGATGATTTCTTTCATACTGTAAATGAAAAACTTCTGGCTGCTAATTTGGTAACAATTGACTTTCTTCAGAATATTCGTTTGCGAGAGAGAGAATATCCTACCGGATTGGCGTTGGAATCGTTTTCAATTGCTATTCCTCATACAGATATTAAATTTATAAAAGAACCATTTGTCGCTTTTTATCAACTTGCCGAAGAGATGCCATGGAATGAAATGGGGGCAGACGAAAATAAACTTAAAATCAAATTTATTATATTGTTAGGACTGGTAGATACTTCCAGTCATATTGATTTTCTACAAAATCTGATCACCTTATTTTCAACTGAGAATCATGCAGATTGGTTAAGCAAAACCCAAAGTAGCCATGACGCTACTAATTACCTTAATAAATACATTTAATTAAATTATAAGGAATTATCATGAAAAAGATTGTTGTAGCCTGTGGTAGTGGCGTAGCAACTTCACAAACAGTAGCAAGTAAAGTGGGACGTTTGTTAAAAGAAAAAGGATTTGAAGATATCAGAATTGAGGTTGTCGATCTCAAATCTCTGGATAATCATCTCCGGGATTCTGTTGCTTATGTGGCGATTACAAAAATAGATAAGGAATATCCGATCCCTGTTATAAACGGCATCGCGTTTTTAACAGGGATCGGTATGGAACAAGAATTACAAAAAATTATTAATCTTTGCCAATAGACAATTATCACGTCTACAAGGAATAAATACTATGGATTTTCTTGCGCAAATAATTAATTACATCCTGAATTTAGGGGCTCCGGTTTTCGTGCCATTTATTATGCTGTTAGCTGGGCTTTGTGTCAAAATGCGTTTTAAAGAAGCCTGTTCGGCTGCAATAACACTTGGTGTGGCTTTTGTGGGCATGAGTATGCTTATCGGCTTTATGGTTGGAGCCATCGGTGTTGCTGCTGAAGCAATGATGAAACGAACAGGACTTGAACTTAGCATCATTGATGGTGGCTGGACCACAATGGCAAATATTTCATGGGCCTGGCCATATGCGTTTTTAATGTTCCCATTGCAGATTGGCATCAATATCCTGATGCTGATGTTAAAAAAGACCGATACTTTCAATGCAGATTTATGGAATGTCTGGGGGAAAATATTTACCGCATTTATCGTTATGGGGACGGTAACGCCACTGTTTGGCTCAACCTGGGCATTAGTGATAGCATTTATCATCGCCTCTTTGCAAATTATCCTCGAACTAAAGTCTGGTGACTTACACCAGTATCGTATCGAGAAAATGACCGGGATCCCGGGAATTACCTGCACGCACCGGATGATGTTTCTCGGTGCTATTTATTATCCCTTTGATGTGTTGTTACGCAAAATTCCTTTGTTGAATAAACCAATGGATGCGGCAACGTTACGTAAGAAAGTCGGGATCTTTGCGGAAAACCATGTTATTGGTTTCATCCTCGGGATACTTTTTGGCATCGTAGCGGGTTACGATGTGGCGAAAACCTTGATGTTGGGAATACAGGCGGCTACGGCGTTACATCTATTTCCTGTCATTTCGAAGTTTTTTATGCAGGCACTATCGCCACTCTCTGAAGCGATTAGTGATTACATGAATAAACGGTTTTCAGGACGTAAGCTCTTTGTTGGTATTGACTGGCCATTTCTTGGCGGGGCGAGTGAAATTTGGTTTGTTATTATTGTCGCAATTCCTCTTACCTTGCTCTGGGCTATAATCTTACCGGGGAATAAAATTCTTCCTTTTGCCGGCATTATTAACATAGTGTTAGTGGTTCCGGCCTATCTGTTAACGCAGGGTAATACTTTACGAATGGTCATTCTTAGTTTTATTGGTATTCCATTCTTTTTATTTGTGGGGACTGAGTTTGCACCCATAATTACTGAGCTGGGGAATGTGACCAAAGCGATAGACATTCCTGTAGGTAAGCTCATATCAAATAGCTGTATTGATGCACCAGTGTTTACCTATGCGTTTTCTCATTTATTTCAGTTTATGCAAGGGAATTTTGTTCCATTAGTAATGGCAATAATCTGGAGTATTGGCTTTTACTTTTATTGTCGAGAGTTATCACAGGACGCGAAACAAGTAGAGTAAAAATCCTAACCCGCAATACTTATAATAAAGAGGTTGTTACTATGATTGATAACCGTATTTATGCAGTGCTGAATGCCATAGTACGTGAACCTCTTATTACCAGTGGAGAGTTGTGTAAGAAATTTGTATTAACCAGGAAACAACTCAGTTATACATTGCTTAAAATAAATGACTATCTGGCGACGAAAGAACTTTTGCCAATTTCCCGTCAACGCAGCGGTGGTTTCAGTGTTGATGCTAATGTATTAGCACTTTTTTACAGCGATATTGAATATCAGCTTAACGAGCGTTATGTCTATAGCGAAAAAGAGCGACATTATATTATACTGTTTTTATTATTGTGTCGTAATGAGAGAATTAAACTTTTTCACTTTACTCAAACATTACGTGTAAGCCAGAATACTATTCTTAATGATATTAAGAAAATTAATTCAATAACTGATCGCTACGAAGTTCTGATCGTTTATGAAAGGAGGCAGGGCTATTTTATTGAGGGCAGTGAAATCCAAAAAAGATACTTATTACTGGAGGTTGTGACTTATTGTCTTTCCAGACCATTTTTTGAGGATTTCACTGTAGAAATTACTAAAAATGTTGAACTGCACCGGAGAGTGTTTGCTGATGCACTGACCTTAATTGAACATGAGTTTAAAATATTTCTGACCGATGAGAAAATCCAGCAACTGACTTTATACATGAGTCTGGTCATGCTACGAATTAGTGCCGGGAAAATTCTACATGCTTTGCCAGAACATCTCCATGAGGTCTACCGGACTCGTGAGTTTTTAATTATAGGTGAGATTTTAAATAAAGTAGGTATTAACCAGGTTTCTGAACAATCATTTTTAACGGCGATAATTCGTAGTGCAAATATTCAGACAATTTCAGATCGTTATTTTAATCTTGAGCCATTATTGCTAGAAGGGATAGTTGCTGTTGTTAATAATTTTGAGAAATTATGCTGTATTGCCTTTCGTGACAAGGATGAGTTGATTAACAAAATCTATCAACACTGGAAGCCAGCTTATTATCGCATTATTTATAATTTTACTTATGATTCTGGAGTTTATGAATTAATTGCTCAGGAGTTTAACTATCTTCATCAACTTGTCATTCGCTCAATTAGCCCGCTGGAGAGTTTGCTGCAGCAAGGACTACCGGAAGAGGAAGTTGCCTCATTGACGGTAATATTTGGGGGATGGTTAACGCGTGAGGGGTTGCTGCATAAGGTTAAAGTGAAAAAGTCTGGAGTTGTGGTGAGCTCAGGTAATGTCACGGTTTCTACATGGATTTTCTTGACGTTACAATCGCTGCTGCCTGAAATCTACTTTCAGGATATCTTGTCATTTCGCGAGTATGAAAAATATACTAAAGAGCATGACGTTATTTTTAGCACCAGCCTTTTTTCGACCCATCGCCCTTTGTTGCTAATTAATTTACCTTTTGATAATGGACAAAAAATACGCTACGCGGTCAGGCTCTTTCGTTATTGGGATATCAGGATAATGAATCTGTACAGGTTGAGAATGTTTTAGCTATCGTTGAACGGTATGGCACTATCCAACAACGAAAGGATCTTCGGACTGCTCTTGAAGATTACCTCTATAGCCATTCAAGACCCGTTAACAATTTAGTGGCAGCCCATCCGTTACCCTCTTTGGGCAGCTTGCTGCAGAAAGATTTTATCACTCTTGAGATGGATATACCAAAGACATGGCAAGAAGTTATTCATCAGGCAGCATTACCATTACTGAAAAATGGTGTAATCGAGTCATGTTATATATCTGCGATTATTAATAAGATTATTAACGAGCGGCCATATATTATGTTAGGGGAAGGGGTGATAATTGCTCATGCCGGAGTTGATGAAGGCGTTAATAAAATTGGCTTTTCATTATATCGATTACCACATCCGGTTCTGATAAATGATTATATATATGCAGATATTATCATTACATGTGCAACCCATAATACGCAGGGGCATTTAAAAGCTTTATCGCAGTTAAATAATTATCTTGAAGAATGCAATGGCGCAAAATTTATTCGTGACGCAGTAGATAAAGAAGTGATCATACGAGCGTTACAATACTACTCGTAATCAACAGAAGGAACGTTATTATGTTAGAAATACTAAAGCAGCAAGTTGTAGAAATGGCAAAAACGACCCAACAGTGGGGGATGTGTAAGCACAAAGCCGGGAATACCAGTGTCCGGGATCCAGAAACGGGGCTTATCTGTGTTACACCAACCACCGTTGACAAAAATGAATTAACCGTTCGGGATATCGTTGTCCTTTCTCCAGAGGGAGAAATTGTCGAAAACCTTTCCGGGCTGCGACCCACCAGTGAATGTATGATGCACCTACAGGCCTACCGGACACGGCAGGATATTCACGCTGTTTGTCATACGCATTCACGTTTTGCTTCCATTTTTGCAGTACTGGAAAAAAGTATCCCCGCGGTTATTTATGAATGTGCAATTTTAAATCTGCAACAGGGGATTGTACCCGTTGCACCATTTGCATTACCTGGTACTCAAGAGCTGGCATTAAGTATCATTGAGCCCCTACAACAAGCCGATGCTATTTTATTAGGTCGCCATGGAGCGATGACCGTTGATGTGTCGTCTTATGATGCTGTATTAAAATCCGCCTACCTGGAAGAACTGGCTGAAATTTATTATCACACACTACTGGTAAATGGTCTGCAGGAACCGAAAGTATTTAGTGGTGAGGAACTGGCATGCTGGTCGTATCCACAGGTTATTAGATGAGCCACTATTAGCTATAGAGAAATTAGGTGGCCTATGATTAAAGAAATAGTGTGGGTGACAAACAAAACGGGGCTTCATGCCCGACCTGCAAGTGTACTAGCGAAAACTATAAGACAATTTCAATGTGTGACAACCTTAAACTATAAGGGAAAAAATATCAAACCACACAGTGCGATGGCGTTATTAACGGCAGGTATCAAAGCTAACTCTCAAGTTGAACTGATTTGTGAAGGTGTTGATGAACAGCAAGCAATTTCGGAGTTGAAAAGATTATTTGCTATTGGTTTTGGTCATGATTAAACGAAAAATTTATTAATCCATTTATAACACAACATCCGTTGAATAAGGAAATCATTGTGACAAACAGAATCGTACTTAATCCCATTGCCTATTTTGGTAATGGGGCGATAAAACGCATCCTTGATGAAGTAAAAAAACGAAAATTAACAAAAGCATTTATTGTAACGGACTCAGAGATTGTCCGGTGCGGTGTAAACGAAAAAATAACTAACTTATTAAAGCACAACGATCTCACTTACACAGTATTCGATGGCGTTGAAGCGAATCCAACAATAGAAAATGTACAAGCTGGCGTCAGGGCGTTTAAGTGCAGTAATGCAGATTATTTGATTGCGGTAGGGGGCGGTTCTTCAATCGATACGGCTAAAGCAATTGGAATAATTATTGCTAATCCTGGTTTTGCCGATGTTCGTTCTCTGGAAGGGGGCGCAGCCACAGAGAACCCTGCGATACCGACTATTGCTGTTCCAACTACAGCGGGGACTGCGGCAGAAGTGACCATTAACTATGTCATCACAGATGTGGAGAATAGGCGCAAATTTGTTTGTTACGATCCACATTCTGTACCAGTGGCTTCAATTATTGATGCAGACATGATGTCTTCTATGCCGCCATCATTAAAAGCGGCAACCGGGATTGATGCACTCACACATGCGATTGAAGGTTACACCACTCTCGGCGCATGGACGTTGACAGATATGTTCCATATACAAGCGATTGGACTCATTGCCGATGCGCTAAGAGCTTCCGTGGCAGGAGATACACAGGCGAGCGAAGATATGGCGCTGGGACAATACATTGCCGGGATGGGCTTTTCAAATGTTGGGTTGGGGTTGGTGCACGGCATGGCGCACCCGTTGAGTGCATTTTACGGTACGCCTCATGGCGTGGCGAATGCTGTTTTGCTACCGTCTATCATGGAGTGGAATGCGGAATTTACCGAGGAGAAATATCGCAATATAGCGGCAGCGTTTGATATACCGCAAGCGTATACCATGCCATTATCCGAAGCGCGTAGAGAGGCAGTGAACGCGGTTCGAAGACTTAATCAGGATATCGGTATTCCATCACGCTTACGCGAAATTGGGATGAAAGAAGAGGATGTGATGGCTTTAGCGACTGCCGCTATGGCTGACATTTGTACAGGGGGCAATCCTCGGCCTGTAACCTTGACGGATATCCAGCAGCTTTATCGTCAAATGTATTAATTACTCTATGGGAGTGTGTCGTCCTCACCACTCCCAGACTTTTGACGGTGTAACCACCGCAGGTAGCGGAATATCCCACTCTTCGACAGGAAGTTTTTCTACTAACTGACAATCATGTGCATAACCAACTGGCTGCATTTTATAGTGCTGCCAGTTTTGCAATGTCCGATCATAAAAACCGCCACCCATTCCCAGGCGTTGACCGTTCTTATCAAAGGCTACCAGCGGCGTTATGAGGACATCTAATTGGGAAAGGGGAAGTACATCGCGCACGTCCAGTTTCGGCTCGTGGATTTTTAATCTGTTCACCACCAGTTCACTTTGCGGATGGTAATTCAGGAACAGTAAGTTACCGACACTAAAGGGATGCAAAACTGGAAGATATACGCGCTTACCGGCATGCCAGAGCTGTTCTATGAGCGGTTGGGTGTCGAGTTCGCCATCAAATGAGAGAAAAACGGCAACCGTATGCGCCATTACAACAGGGAGGTAGTTCATCATCCGGGTTGCGGCCTGCTGACCCATTTCGCGTTGTTGCTCCGGCGTTAAGGCACGACGGCGATGCCGAATCATTTTACGGATTTCTTGTCGGGATAATGTAAGTGGAAGTTCTGGTAGTTGTGTCATGGCTGGTGCCAGATAAGAAGGGAATCTCCGAGATGCCGCCGCAGGCTGTAACCCTTGAACCCTTGGTTCAAGGTGAATGTGTCGTCGCAGTTTTAAGGCTTCTCGGACGAACCGAGCATGCTCACCAACCACGGAGCGCCACATTCTTGTGGTATGAAATATCGGCTCAGGGGACTGGCCCGCTTGCGAACATCTCAGAGAAATTTTGTCTTCACGTTTACTCTACCACAGTAAACCGAAAAGTGTCATTCAAAGTTTTGGTTCGTTTTTTCGGTGATGCGACCTTGTTCAAGTAACGCTTGTTCTATGGTCTGTTGCAGCATCCGAATACGCTGTTCCATACTTGCCGCGTAGTCACGAGTCTTCGCTTTTTCTTGCGCTAACTCATAGCTGATGTTCAATGCAGCAATGAAAACCAACTGTTCTGTATTTGTGACTCTAGTGCGTTCTTTCAGATCTTGCAACCGTTGGTTCAGATCGTCCGCAGCCTGATTCAACGCATCCCTTTGGTCAGGCGGGCAGTTCACACGCAGTGAACGGCCAAAAATTTGGATATCGACGGGTTGTGCAGACATGCCACCTTCCTGCTGATTGACTGCGCTGCCTTCGCCTTCAGACCTTTGGTCTGCGAAGGGGCGAAACTATAGCTACCCTGGTGCAATGAGACAAGCCCTTTTCTGGTTCACCAGGGTCCAAAGTGATAGCATATCATGAATCTTCCTCCCTTTGATGTCGAATGCTTATGTCTATACAGAACGAAATGCCTGGTTACAACGAGATGAACCAGTATCTGAACCAACAAGGGACAGGTCTGACCCCTGCTGAAATGCATGGTTTAATCAGCGGGATGCTTTGCGGTGGCAATGATGACAGCTCATGGCTACCGCTGCTTCATGACCTGACGAACGAAGGCATGGCTTTCGGTCATGAGCTGGCACAGGCATTGCGTAAAATGCACTCTGCTACCAGCGATGCCCTGCAAGATGACGGCTTCCTTTTTCAGCTTTATCTGCCTGATGGCGATGATGTCAGCGTTTTCGATCGCGCTGATGCACTGGCAGGCTGGGTAAATCACTTCCTGCTTGGTCTTGGCGTCACACAACCGAAGCTCGACAAAGTGACCGGTGAAACCGGTGAAGCTATTGACGATTTGCGTAACATTGCACAACTGGGCTACGACGAAGACGAAGATCAGGAAGAGCTGGAAATGTCCCTCGAAGAGATCATTGAATACGTTCGTGTTGCTGCGCTGTTATGTCACGACACCTTTACCCATCCGCAACCGACCGCGCCAGAAGTACAAAAGCCGACTCTACACTAAAAACAAAAAACGTAAGGAGAGTGTTATGAGTGAGATATCTCAGCAAGAATTTCAGCGCCGCCGCCAGGCTTTACTGGCGCAAATGCAACCTGCCAGCGCCGCGCTGATTTTCGCAGCGCCAGAAGTGACCCGTAGCGCCGACAGCGAATATCCCTATCGTCAAAACAGCGACTTCTGGTACTTCACTGGCTTTAATGAGCCAGAAGCAGTGCTGGTGCTGATTAAAAGCGATGACACTCATAACCACAGCGTTCTGTTTAACCGCGTTCGCGACCTGACGGCAGAGATCTGGTTTGGCCGTCGCCTGGGGCAAGATGCCGCACCGGAAAAACTAGGCGTTGACCGCGCACTGGCGTTCAGCGAAATCAATCAGCAACTTTATCAACTACTTAACGGTCTGGATGTGGTTTACCATGCCCAGGGCGAATATGCGTATGCTGATGAAATAGTGAACAGTGCACTGGAAAAACTGCGTAAAGGCTCGCGGCAAAATCTCACCGCTCCGGCAACGATGATCGACTGGCGCCCTGTTGTTCATGAAATGCGCCTGTTCAAATCGCCAGAAGAGATTGCCGTACTTCGCCGCGCTGGTGAAATCACCGCACTGGCGCACACTCGGGCGATGGAAAAATGCCGTCCAGGAATGTTTGAGTACCATCTGGAAGGCGAAATTCACCACGAATTTAACCGCCACGGCGCACGTTATCCTTCCTACAACACCATTGTCGGCAGCGGTGAAAATGGCTGCATTTTGCATTACACCGAAAACGAGTGTGAACTGCGCGACGGCGACCTGGTGTTGATTGACGCGGGGTGTGAATATAAAGGTTACGCTGGCGATATTACCCGCACCTTCCCGGTCAATGGCAAATTCACTCAGGCACAGCGTGAAATCTACGACATTGTGCTGGAGTCTCTTGAAACCAGTTTGCGCCTGTATCGTCCGGGAACCTCCATTCAGGAAGTCACGGGTGAAGTGGTGCGTATCATGATTAGCGGCCTGGTAAAACTGGGGATCCTGAAAGGTGACGTCGATGAACTGATCGCCCAAAATGCCCATCGTCCTTTCTTTATGCATGGCCTTAGCCACTGGTTAGGTCTGGATGTTCATGATGTGGGTGTTTATGGTCAGGATCGCTCGCGCATTCTTGAACCGGGTATGGCTTTGACCGTAGAGCCGGGGCTGTATATCGCGCCGGATGCAGATGTGCCGGAACAATATCGCGGTATCGGCATTCGTATTGAAGACGATATTGTGATTACTGAAACCGGTAACGAAAACCTCACCGCCAGCGTGGTGAAAAAGCCGGAAGAAATCGAAGCATTGATGGCGGCCGCGAGAAAGCAATGAGCGTAATCATCGTCGGTGGCGGCATGGCTGGCGCGACGCTGGCGCTGGCTATTTCCCGGTTAAGTCACGGGGCGCTGCCGGTACATCTGATTGAAGCGACTGCACCGGAATCACATGTTCATCCTGGCTTTGATGGCCGAGCTATTGCGCTGGCGGCGGGCACCTGCCAGCAACTGGCGCGCATCGGCGTCTGGCAATCTCTGGCTGATTGCGCAACTGCCATCACCACTGTTCATGTCAGCGATTGCGGTCATGCTGGATTCGTCACCCTCGCCGCAGAAGATTATCAACTGGCGGCACTGGGGCAGGTTGTTGAGTTGCACAATGTCGGGCAACGGCTGTTTACATTGTTGCGCAAAGCGCCTGGCGTGACGCTGCACTGTCCGGATCGCGTTGCTAACGTTTCTCGTACTCAGGATAACGTTGCCGTAACGCTGGAGAGTGGCGAGACGCTGACGGGGCGTGTGCTGGTTGCGGCTGATGGTACGCATTCAGCATTAGCGACCACCTGCGGCGTTGACTGGCAGCAAGAGCCTTACGAACAACTGGCAGTGATTGCTAATGTTGCTACCTCTGTTGCGCATGAAGGCCGTGCTTTTGAGCGCTTTACGCAATATGGCCCGCTGGCGATGTTGCCGATGTCTGGCGGACGTTGTTCGCTGGTCTGGTGTCACCCGCTGGAACGGGGCGATGAGGTCATGGCGTGGAGCGACGAGACGTTTTGCCGTGAACTCCAGTCCGCTTTTGGCTGGCGTCTGGGGCAAATTACCCACGCCGGTAAACGCAGTGCTTATCCGCTGGCGTTAACCCGCGCCGCTAAACCCATTACCCATCGCACCGTGCTGGTGGGTAATGCAGCGCAAACCCTGCATCCGATTGCCGGACAAGGATTTAACCTCGGTATGCGTGATGTTATGAGCCTTGCAGAAACCCTGACTCAGGCGCAAGAACGTGGTGAAGACATTGGTGATTACGGCGTATTGTGCCGCTACCAGCAGCGTCGGCAGAGCGATCGCGAAGCGACTATCGGCGTTACGGACAGTCTGGTGCATCTTTTTGCCAACCGTTGGGTGCCGCTGGTTGTCGGGCGCAACCTCGGGCTGATGGCGATGGAATTATTCACTCCGGCACGCGATGTGCTGACGCAGCGCACCCTCGGTTGGGTGGCGCGTTGAAGGCGGTTTTAAGGAATAAACAATGCAAAGTGTTGATGTAGCCATTGTTGGCGGCGGCATGGTGGGGCTGGCGGTTGCCTGCGGCTTACAGGGGAGCGGCTTACGCGTCGCCGTACTGGAACAGCGTGTACCGGAACCTCTGGCGGCGGATGCACCACCACAACTGCGCGTTTCGGCTATCAATGCCGCCAGCGAAAAATTACTTACCCGTCTTGGCATCTGGCAGGACATTCTCTCCCGTAGAGCCAGTTGCTATCACGGTATGGAAGTGTGGGATAAAGACAGTTTTGGTCACATCTCTTTTGACGATCAAAGCATGGGCTATAGCCATCTTGGGCATATTGTTGAAAACGCAGTGATTCACTACGCGCTGTGGAACAAAGCGCAACAGTCGTCAGATATCACCCTGTTTGCCCCTGCAGAATTACAGCAAGTCGCCTGGGGGGAAAACGAAACCTTCCTGACGCTGAAAGACGGCAGCATGTTAACGGCGCGTCTGGTGATTGGCGCGGACGGGGCAAATTCCTGGTTGCGCAACAAAGCCGATATCCCGCTGACTTTCTGGGATTATCAGCATCACGCGCTGGTAGCGACCATTCGTACTGAAGAACCACATGAAGCGGTGGCGCGCCAGGTTTTCCACGGTGAAGGCATTCTGGCTTTTTTGCCGCTGAGCGATCCGCATCTTTGCTCGATTGTCTGGTCATTACCTCCTCAGGAGGCGCAGCGGATGCAGCAGGCGAGCGAAGATGAATTTAATCGCGCATTAAATATCGCTTTTGATAATCGCCTGGGCTTATGCAAGGTTGAGAGCGAGCGTCAGGTGTTCCCGTTGACGGGGCGTTATGCCCGCCAGTTTGCCGCTCACCGTCTGGCGTTGGTGGGCGACGCCGCACATACCATTCACCCGCTGGCGGGGCAGGGGGTGAATCTCGGCTTTATGGATGCCGCAGAGCTGATTGCCGAACTGAAACGTCTGCACCGTCAGGGCAAAGACATCGGGCAGTACATTTACTTGCGTCGCTATGAACGCAGCCGCAAGCACAGTGCGGCGCTGATGCTGGCAAGTATGCAAGGATTCCGCGATCTCTTTTCCGGAGCTAATCCGGCGAAAAAACTGCTGCGCGATATTGGTTTGAAACTGGCCGACACGCTGCCTGGCGTTAAGCCGCAGCTTATTCGTCAGGCAATGGGGTTAAATGATTTGCCTGAATGGTTGCGTTAAAAAGTTCTCCTCTGTTGTTTATTTGATACCCATCACACTTTAATCTCCCGGTTTTTCTGTCGGGAGATTTTCCTCATTTGAAATAAACTAATTTCACCTTCAATTTCGCATTATATTTTCTAATGTTACGATTTTTTGATTTAGTGATTTTTGACATATTTTCAGTTCTTAATATTGCTTTATCCAAATTCAATTTCTTAATGCATTGTATTTATATAAAAATAAAATCAATTTTTGGTTTTTTATTCTGTTGAGATTTTTTCGTTTTTTAACCATAAGCTAATGTGATGATCAATTTTACCTTATGGTTAACCGTCTATTTCGGTGGTAAGTTCAGAGAAAAGAGAACGATTGCGTTGGGGACCGGGAGTGGCTCCGATGCTGGGTTTCGTGGTGATAATTTCACTGTGAAAAAGTTGTCAGCCCCGCTTATTCAATGAGGACAAGATGGCACAACAGACTCCTTTGTACGAACAACACACGCTTTGCGGCGCACGCATGGTGGATTTCCATGGCTGGATGATGCCGCTGCATTACGGTTCGCAAATCGACGAACATCATGCGGTACGAACCGATGCCGGAATGTTTGATGTGTCGCATATGACCATCGTCGATCTCCGCGGCAGCCGCACCCGGGAGTTTCTGCGTTATCTGCTGGCGAACGATGTGGCGAAGCTCACCAAAAGTGGCAAAGCGCTCTACTCCGGGATGTTGAATGCCTCTGGCGGAGTGATAGATGACCTGATCGTTTACTACTTCACTGAAGATTTCTTCCGCCTCGTTGTTAACTCCGCCACCCGCGAAAAAGACCTCTCCTGGATAACCCAACACGCTGAACCCTTCGGCATTGAAATTACCGTTCGTGATGATCTTTCCATGATTGCCGTACAAGGGCCGAATGCTCAGGTAAAAGCTGCCACACTGTTTAATGACGCCCAGCGTCAGGCGGTGGAAGGCATGAAGCCGTTCTTTGGCGTGCAGGCGGGCGATCTGTTTATTGCCACCACCGGTTATACCGGCGAAGCGGGCTATGAAATTGCGCTGCCAAATGAAAAAGCAGCAGATTTCTGGCGTGCGCTGGTGGAAGCGGGCGTTAAGCCATGCGGTCTGGGTGCGCGTGATACGCTGCGTCTGGAAGCGGGCATGAATCTTTATGGTCAGGAGATGGACGAAACCATCTCGCCGCTGGCAGCCAACATGGGCTGGACCATCGCCTGGGAACCGACTGACCGTGACTTCATCGGTCGTGAAGCCCTGGAAGTGCAGCGTGAACATGGCACAGAGAAACTGGTTGGTCTGGTGATGACCGAAAAAGGTGTGCTGCGTAATGAACTGCCGGTGCGTTTTACCGACGCGCAGGGTAATCAGCATGAAGGCATTATTACCAGCGGGACTTTCTCCCCAACGCTGGGTTACAGCATTGCGCTGGCGCGTGTGCCGGAAGGCATTGGCGAAACGGCGATTGTGCAAATTCGCAACCGTGAAATGCCGGTAAAAGTGACTAAACCTGTTTTTGTGCGTAACGGCAAAGCCGTCGCGTGATTTACTTTTTTGGAGATTGATTGATGAGCAACGTACCAGCAGAACTGAAATACAGCAAAGAACACGAATGGCTGCGTAAAGAAGCTGACGGCACTTACACCGTTGGCATCACCGAGCATGCTCAGGAACTGTTAGGCGATATGGTGTTTGTTGACCTGCCGGAAGTGGGCGCAACGGTAAGCGCGGGCGATGACTGCGCGGTTGCCGAATCAGTAAAAGCGGCGTCAGACATTTATGCGCCAGTAAGCGGTGAAATCGTAGCGGTGAACGACGCACTGAGCGACTCCCCGGAACTGGTAAACAGCGAGCCATACACTGGCGGCTGGATCTTTAAAATCAAAGCCAGCGATGAAAGCGAACAGGAATCACTGCTGGACGCCACCGCATACGAAGCATTGTTAGAAGACGAGTAACGGCTTTATCCCTCTTCTTTGGGAGAGGGGCAGGGTGAGGAAAATTTACGCCTCACCCTTACTCTCTTCGCAAGAAGGGAGGTTCACAATTCACTGCACGTTTCAGGAACCATCGCTCATGACACAGACGTTAAGCCAGCTTGAAAACAGCGGCGCTTTTATTGAACGCCATATCGGACCGGACGCCGCGCAACAGCAAGAAATGCTGAATGCCGTTGGCGCACAATCGTTAAACGCGCTGATCGGCCAGATTGTGCCGAAAGATATTCAGCTTGCGACCCCGCCGCAGGTTGGCGCACCGGCGACCGAATACGCCGCGCTGGCGGAACTCAAGGCTATTGCCAGTCGCAATAAACGCTTCACGTCTTACATCGGCATGGGTTACACCGCCGTGCAGTTGCCGCCGGTTATTCTGCGCAACATGCTGGAAAATCCGGGCTGGTATACCGCGTATACCCCGTATCAGCCTGAAGTCTCCCAGGGCCGCCTCGAAGCCCTGCTCAACTTCCAGCAGGTAACGTTGGATCTGACCGGGCTGGATATGGCTTCGGCGTCTCTGCTGGACGAAGCTACTGCTGCCGCTGAAGCAATGGCGATGGCTAAACGCGTCAGCAAACTGAAAAATGCCAATCGCTTCTTCGTTGCTTCTGACGTTCATCCGCAAACGCTGGATGTGGTTCGCACCCGTGCAGAAACCTTTGGTTTTGAAGTGATTGTCGATGACGCGCAAAAAGTGCTCGATCATCAGGAAGTGTTCGGCGTGCTGTTACAGCAGGTTGGCACTACCGGTGAAATCCACGATTACACAACGCTTATCAGCGAACTGAAATCACGCAAAATTGTGGTCAGTGTTGCCGCTGACATTATGGCACTGGTGCTGCTTACTGCACCGGGCAAACAGGGCGCGGATATTGTCTTTGGTTCGGCGCAACGCTTCGGTGTGCCGATGGGCTACGGTGGCCCGCACGCGGCCTTCTTTGCGGCGAAAGATGAATATAAACGTTCTATGCCGGGCCGTATTATTGGTGTATCGAAAGATGCCGCGGGCAATACCGCGCTGCGCATGGCGATGCAGACTCGCGAACAACATATTCGCCGCGAGAAAGCGAACTCCAACATTTGTACTTCCCAGGTACTGCTGGCAAACATCGCCAGCCTGTATGCCGTTTATCACGGTCCGGTTGGCCTGAAACGCATCGCTAACCGCATTCATCGTCTGACCGATATTCTGGCTGCTGGCCTGCAACAAAAAGGTCTGAAGCTGCGCCATGCGTACTATTTCGACACGTTGTGTGTAGACGTAGCCGACAAAGCAGGCGTGCTGGCGCGTGCCGAAGCGGCTGAAATCAACCTGCGTAGCGACATTCTGAACGCCGTGGGGATCACCCTTGATGAAACCACGACGCGTGAAAACGTGATGCAGCTTTTCAGCGTGCTGCTGGGCGATAATCACGGGCTGGATATCGACACGCTGGACAAAGACGTGGCTCACGACAGCCGCTCTATCCAGCCTGCAATGTTGCGCGACGATGAAATCCTGACGCACCCGGTATTTAATCGCTACCACAGCGAAACCGAAATGATGCGCTATATGCATTCGCTGGAGCGTAAAGATCTGGCGCTGAATCAGGCGATGATCCCGCTGGGTTCCTGCACCATGAAACTGAACGCCGCCGCCGAGATGATCCCGATCACCTGGCCGGAGTTTGCTGAACTGCACCCATTCTGCCCACCGGAGCAGGCCGAAGGTTATCAACAGATGATTGCGCAACTGGCTGACTGGCTGGTCAAACTGACTGGTTATGACACCGTCTGTATGCAGCCGAACTCCGGTGCTCAGGGTGAATACGCGGGCCTGCTGGCGATTCGTCATTACCATGAAAGCCGCAACGAAGGGCATCGTGATATCTGCCTGATCCCGGCATCTGCCCACGGGACTAACCCAGCTTCTGCGCATATGGCGGGAATGCAGGTGGTGGTCGTGGCATGTGATAAAAACGGCAATATCGATTTGACTGACCTGCGCGCGAAAGCGGAACAGGCTGGCGATAATCTCTCCTGCATCATGGTGACTTATCCATCCACCCACGGTGTGTACGAAGAAACAATCCGTGAAGTGTGTGAAATCGTGCATCAGTTTGGCGGTCAGGTTTACCTTGATGGCGCAAACATGAACGCCCAGGTCGGCATCACTTCACCGGGCTTTATTGGTGCGGACGTTTCGCACCTCAACCTGCATAAAACTTTCTGTATTCCGCACGGCGGTGGCGGCCCGGGTATGGGGCCGATCGGTGTGAAATCGCATCTGGCACCGTTTGTGCCGGGTCATAGCGTGGTACAAATCGAAGGCATGTTAACCCGTCAGGGCGCGGTTTCTGCGGCACCGTTCGGTAGTGCATCCATTCTGCCAATCAGTTGGATGTACATTCGCATGATGGGCGCAGAAGGGCTTAAAAAAGCAAGCCAGGTAGCAATTCTTAACGCCAACTATATTGCCAGCCGCCTGCAGGATGCCTTCCCGGTGCTGTATACCGGTCGCGATGGTCGCGTGGCGCACGAATGTATTCTCGATATTCGTCCGCTGAAAGAAGAAACCGGCATCAGCGAGCTGGATATAGCCAAACGTCTGATCGACTACGGTTTCCACGCGCCGACAATGTCATTCCCGGTTGCGGGGACGCTGATGGTGGAACCGACTGAATCCGAAAGCAAAGTGGAGCTGGATCGCTTTATTGACGCGATGCTGGCTATCCGTGCGGAAATTGACCAGGTGAAAGCCGGAGTCTGGCCGCTGGAAGATAACCCGTTGGTAAACGCGCCGCACATTCAGAACGAACTGGTTGCTGAGTGGGGGCATCCGTACAGCCGTGAAATTGCGGTGTTCCCGGCAGGCGTGGCAGACAAATACTGGCCGACGGTGAAACGTCTGGACGATGTTTACGGCGACCGTAACCTGTTCTGTTCCTGCGTACCGATTAGCGAATACCAGTAATTAACTGATTTGACTATCTTCTAAAGGCGCTTCGGCGCCTTTTTAGTTTGTTAATAAGGTGCGCTTTGTGTGTCGGATGAAGCGTAAATACAAAATCCTGGAGTTCAATATATGACAGGAGCTCCAGGCCTGATGAGCGGGGCGCATCAGGCACATCGGCTAATTAAAGTTTCTCGCCGTTGCTGGCGATCACCTCTTTGTACCAGTTAAAGCTCTTCTTACGTGAACGCGACATATCACCAGTACCGTCGTCATGCTTATTCACATAGATAAAACCGTAGCGTTTGCTGTACTGCCCGGTGGTGAATGATACGCAGTCGATGCAGCCCCACGGCGTGTAGCCCATCAGATCGACGCCATCGTAAGTCACCGCTTTTTTCATCTCTTCAATGTGGGCGCGCAGGTAATCAATGCGGTAGTCATCGTTGATGCTGCCGTCCTCTTCTACTTTATCGTAAGCGCCAAAACCGTTTTCGACGATAAATAGAGGCTTCTGATAACGCTCATACAGTTCGCAGAGCGCGTAACGCAGACCCACCGGATCAATCTGCCAGCCCCAGTCAGAGGCTTTCACATATGGGTTCGGCACGCTGCCTTCGAAACCAGAAATCGCATCACCGGTGCCGCCTTCGGCTTTTACCGCGTTGGTCATGTAATAGCTGAAGCCGAGATAATCGCAGGTGCCTTCGCGCAGTACATTCAGATCGCCATCTTCCATTTTGATGTTAAATCCGCGACGCTCCCACTCGTTCAACACATAGGACGGGTAATAGCCGCGCAGTTGCACATCGGTAAAGACATAACGTTCGCGCATCGATTCCTGGGCGAACATCACATCGTCCGGGTTACAGGAGTAAGGATAAAGTGGCACCATTGCCAGCATACAACCGACTTTCATCTCCGGGTTGATGCGACGTGCCGCTTTCACCGCCAGGGCGCTGGCAACAAACTGATGATGCAGCACCTGGTACATCGTCTCTTCTGGATTTTCATGTTCGGTATAAACCACGCCAGAGCAGCAATAGCCAAACAGCGGTGCGCGCCAGTTACGCTGGTTGTTAATCTCGTTGAAGGTCATCCAGTATTTGACTTTGTGCTTATAGCGTTCAAACACCACTTCAGCAAAACGTACAAAGAAATCAACCACCTTACGGTTGGTCCAACTGCCGTATTGCTGCACCAGATGTAGCGGCATTTCAAAGTGAGAAAGGGTGATCACCGGTTCAATGTTGTATTTCAGCAGTTCATCGAACAGGGCGTCGTAAAACTTCAGCCCTTCTTCATTAGGCTGGGCTTCATCGCCTTTCGGGAAAATGCGCGTCCAGGCGATGGAAGTACGAAAACATTTGAAGCCCATTTCGGCAAACAGCTTGATGTCTTCCTTATAGTGACCATAAAAATCTACCGCTTCATGGTTCGGATAGTATTTGCCTGGCAAGACTTCTTTGGTGATTTCGCGCGGTACGCCGTGTGCGCCGCCGGTCAGAACGTCACAAATGCTTGGCCCTTTGCCGCCTTTGTTCCAGCCGCCTTCGACCTGATGGGCGGCAACTGCGCCGCCCCATAAGAAATCTTTCGGTAAGGTGAGTTTTTTCACTATCATAGGCTCCAAATGAGTCAATTCTTACAGGAAATATTACCATGCAGCCAAACGACATCACTTTTTTTCAACGTTTCCAGGATGACATTCTGGCTGGGCGTAAAACCATCACCATCCGTGACGAATCTGAATCGCACTTTAAAACGGGCGATGTACTTCGCGTCGGGCGCTTTGAAGATGATGGCTATTTTTGCACTATTGAAGTCACCGCAACTTCAACAGTGACGCTGGATACTCTCACAGAAAAACATGCGCAACAGGAAAATATGACTCTGGCTGAACTGAAAAAGGTCATTGCTGACATCTATCCCGGTCAGACGCAGTTTTATGTAATTGAATTTAAATGCCTTTAAGTTGAACTAACGCCTGTTAGCTGAAACTTTATATTTAATTTCATGATTTTTCGGAGATTACTCTCAAATCAGAATTTATTTTAGCTAACAGGTGTTCACTGGAACTATTCTCAGTTACGCTGGAGTTGCAATCACGCGCGTGGACGTTCTCCGGAGTAAGTTATGGTTCAGAAGCCCCTCTCTAAACAGGGATATTCGCTGGCAGAGGAAATTGCCAATAGTGTCAGTCATGGTATCGGACTGGTGTTTGGCATTGTCGGGCTGGTGTTACTACTGGTTCAGGCTGTTGATCTCAACGCCAGCGCCACGGCGATAACCAGTTATAGCCTCTATGGCGGTAGTATGATCCTGCTGTTTCTGGCCTCGACGCTGTATCACGCTATTCCCCATCAACGGGCAAAAATGTGGCTGAAGAAATTTGACCACTGCGCCATTTATCTGTTGATTGCCGGAACTTACACACCTTTTTTGCTGGTGGGGCTGGATTCACCGCTGGCGCGCGGGCTGATGATTGTTATCTGGAGCATGGCGCTGCTGGGGATTCTGTTCAAGCTGACCATCGCGCACCGATTTAAAATATTATCGCTGGTGACCTATCTGGCTATGGGCTGGTTGTCGCTGGTGGTTATTTATGAAATGGCAGTGAAGCTCGCGGCGGGCAGCGTTACCTTACTGGCGGTAGGCGGCGTGGTTTACTCGCTTGGCGTAATTTTCTACGTCTGCAAACGCATCCCATACAACCATGCCATCTGGCACGGATTTGTGCTCGGCGGCAGCGTGTGCCATTTCCTGGCGATCTATTTGTATATTGGGCAGGCGTAATTGGCGCACAACCGCCGGATACGGCGGTTGTGCGCCTTATCCGGCTTACGGGTAGCGTGCCCATTGTGAAAACAGATACCCACTCCCATGCCTGATAAGACGTGTCAGCGCCGCATCAGGCAATAGATGCCAGGAGCGATACAGAGATTTACTCTTCCAGCGAATAAGGTAGCGGCTCGATATGCAGCGTATTCGCATCGTCACGAACGCGGAAGATGCTGTCCGGCTCCATATCGTTATTCATGACTACCTGAACCACGACATGACCATCGTCCAGTTTTACCGCCGCCAGTACGGTTCCGGTACGACGCCAGTTCTCGCCCATTTTCAGTTCTAAGTCTTCACCCACTTCCGGCACACGACTGGCACTACCCGCCAGCAACCAGAGTGCACGTTTGTTGGCCCCGCGGAATTTAGCTCGTGCCACCATCTCTTGTCCGGTGTAGCAACCCTTCTTAAAGCTGATCCCACCCAGCGCCTGAATATTCGTCGCTTGTGGGATAAACTGCCCACTGTTGGCCGCGTCAATCACCGGGAAACCCGCTTCAATATTCAACGCCAGCCACTGTTGGCTATTGTTCAACTCCGCTTCACCGCGAAGTTTATCGGTCAGCATATTGGCGGTGGCTTCATCGGTGACGATCAGAAAACGCTCTGCCGGATGTTCAAACCAAAGTAGGGTTGTCGCGCCTTCTCTGACTACCTGTTTTTCCTGAGTCGGCAGCTCACTGAAAAGATTCGCTAACGCGGCGCGCGCCTGGAACCCGGCAACACCGAGCAGTACACGTTCATCGTCCGGGACGATAGTCACTTTAGAGAAGACCGCATATTTTTTCAGTTCGGTAAGCTGGTTGTCGCGCACGCTGCGACGTTCAATCCAGGCAAAACCGTCGCCGTCGCGGAACAGACGTAAATTGCTCCACATCTTACCTTTGGCATCGCAGTGCGCGGCAAGCAGATGCTGGTCTTCGGTCATCTGGCTGACATCTGCCGTTACCTGGCCCTGCATATATTTTTCGCTATCTGCGCCGGTAATGGTGGCAAGCGCCCAATCATCAAGCGTCATCAACGTCAGCGGTAAACGGGCAGAAGCCGTGGGCTGACGGGGAGGAAAAGGTGTAAAAGCCATAATGGAGTCCTGTTTTACAAACGGCGTAATTAATGACTAATGGTAAAAGAGCTATGGGGCATTGCAAGTGCTTTCACTACGCGATCCGTGCCTTCTGATTCGCTTTGCGAGATGACTTCCAAAAAAATGAAGCCATTGAATTGTTGTGGATTAATTTCGCGATCGCGATTGTGTTTACCGATATTCCCGCAAAAGAAGTCGAAAAACACGTTACAATATCCTGGTACTGGATTTTCGTGAGACAGGAAGAAAATGGATATTAACAACAAAGCCCGCATTCATTGGGCATGCCGCCGCGGTATGCGTGAACTCGATATTTCAATCATGCCGTTTTTCGAACATGAGTACGACAGCTTAAGCGATGACGAAAAACGCATCTTTATTCGTCTGCTGGAATGCGACGATCCGGACCTGTTCAACTGGCTGATGAATCATGGTAAACCTGCCGATGCAGAACTGGAAATGATGGTCAGACTCATTCAGACACGGAACCGGGATCGTGGTCCTGTGGCAATCTGAATTACGCGTCTCCTGGCGCGCGCAGTGGCTTTCCCTGCTGATTCATGGGCTGGTTGCCGCAGTTATTTTACTCATGCCATGGCCACTTAGTTACACCCCGCTATGGCTGGTGTTGCTTTCGCTGGTGGTGTTTGATTGCGTTCGCAGCCAGCGACGCATTAATTCCCGTCAGGGAGAGATTCGCCTGCTGATGGATGGGCGTTTACGTTGGCAAGGACAGGAATGGAGCATCGTCAAAACGCCGTGGATGATTAAAAGCGGCATGATGTTACGTTTACGTTCTGATAGCGGCAAACGTCAGCATTTGTGGCTGGCAGCAGACAGCATGGACGAAGCCGAATGGCGTGATTTACGGCGAATTTTGTTACAGCAAGAGATACGATGACGGCGAAGCAAATACGCTAAGCCGTCAGGGAAATCAGGCGTAGTGTTCCGCCATTTCATTAAGAATTTGCTCGCACCAGCTCTGAATACGCTCATCGCTGAGGTCATACTGGTTGGTTTCATCCAGCGCCAGGCCGACAAACAGTTGTCCGTCAGCAATAACGGGTTTCGGGCTGGTGAATTCATATCCTTCCGTTGGCCAGTAACCGACGAACTTCACGCCTTTGGTTGAGAGTTTGTCATGCAGCATTCCGAGCGCATCGAGGAACCACTCGCCATACCCGAGTTGATCGCCCAGCCCATATAGCGCAACAATTTTACCTTCGAGGTTCAGGTCGTCGAGCTGATCCCAGACGGCCTCCCAATCCTCCTGGATTTCACCAAAATCCCAGGTCGGAATTCCCAGAATGAGCACATCGTATTGCTCCATTAATTTAGGGGAGTCGTCCTTGAGGTTATGTAAGGTCACCAGTTCTGGACCGATAATATCGCGGATTTTTTCCGCCGCCATTTCGGTGTAACAGGTGCTGGAACCGTAAAAAAGACCCATATTCATAACGTAAGCTTCTCGATTCTGCTGTGGCTTTTGCGGCTAGTGTATCAGAATCGTTTTAGTCACGGCACAATAAGGCATAATGCATCAAACGAGAAATGTAAGGGGCGCAAGTGAAACAAGATTTGGCACGCATCGAGCAATTTCTTGATGCCCTGTGGCTGGAAAAAAATCTGGCAGAAAATACGTTGAACGCATATCGCCGCGATCTGTCAATGATGGTGGAGTGGTTGCATCATCGTGGGCTAACGCTGGCAACGGCGCAAAGTGGTGACTTACAGGCATTATTGGCAGAACGGCTGGAGGGCGGGTATAAAGCCACCAGTTCAGCCCGTTTATTGAGTGCGGTGCGCCGATTGTTCCAGTATCTTTACCGCGAAAAGTTTCGTGAAGACGATCCCAGTGCGCATCTTGCTTCACCGAAATTACCCCAGCGCTTACCGAAAGATTTAAGTGAAGCGCAGGTCGAAAGGTTATTGCAGGCACCGCTGGTGGATCAGCCACTGGAACTGCGTGACAAAGCGATGCTCGAAGTGTTGTATGCTACCGGGTTGCGCGTTTCTGAACTTGTCGGTCTGACGATGAGTGATATCAGCTTGCGTCAGGGGGTGGTGCGGGTAATAGGTAAAGGCAACAAAGAGCGACTGGTGCCGTTAGGTGAAGAGGCGGTCTACTGGCTGGAAACCTATCTGGAACATGGGCGACCGTGGTTGTTAAACGGTGTGTCGATTGACGTACTGTTTCCCAGCCAGCGCGCGCAGCAAATGACGCGGCAGACTTTCTGGCATCGCATTAAACACTATGCTGTGCTGGCGGGGATCGACAGCGAAAAGTTATCGCCGCACGTGTTGCGTCACGCCTTTGCCACCCATTTGTTAAATCATGGTGCGGATTTACGTGTGGTGCAGATGTTGCTGGGTCACAGTGATCTCTCCACGACTCAAATTTATACGCATGTCGCCACTGAGCGTCTGCGGCAACTTCATCAACAGCATCACCCGCGGGCGTGATAGCTGAAAAGAACAGGATGATTTATGAAGAAAGGTTTTATGTTGTTTACTTTGTTGGCGACGTTTTCTGGCTTTGTTCAGGCGGATGACGCGGCAATACAACAAACGTTAGCTAAAATGGGCATCAAAAGCAGCGATATTCAGCCCGCGCCCGTTGCTGGTATGAAAACAGTGCTAACTAACAGCGGCGTGCTGTATATCACCGATGACGGTAAACACATCATTCAGGGGCCAATGTATGATGTTAGCGGCGTGGCACCGGTCAACGTCACCAACCAGATGCTGTTAAAGCAACTGAATGCGCTGGAAAAAGAGATGATTATCTACAAAGCGCCGCAAGAAAAGCACGTCATCACCGTGTTTACCGACATTACCTGCGGTTACTGCCACAAACTGCATGAGCAGATGGCTGACTACAACGCGCTGGGGATCACCGTGCGTTATCTCGCGTTCCCGCGTCAGGGGCTGGAAAGCCAGGCGGAGCAACAAATGAAAGCCATTTGGTGTGCAAAAGATAAAAACAAAGCCTTTGATGACGTAATGGCAGGCAAAGCCGTTACTCCGGCAAGTTGCGATATCGATATTGCCGACCATTACGCACTTGGCGTACAGCTTGGTGTTAGTGGTACTCCGGCGGTTGTGCTGAATAACGGTACTCTGGTGCCGGGCTACCAGCCGCCGAAAGAGATGAAAGCATTCCTCGACGAACATCAAAAAATGACCAGCGGTAAATAATTCGCGTGAAACAACAGATACAACTTCGTCGTCGTGAAGTCGACGAAACGGCAGACTTGCCCGCTGACCTGCCCCCCTTGCTGCGCCGTTTATACGCCAGTCGGGGCGTGCGCAGCGCGCAGGAACTGGAGCGCAGTGTTAAAGGTATGTTGCCCTGGCAGCAACTGAGCGGTGTCGAAAAGGCTGTTGAGATCCTTTACAACGCTTTTCGTGAAGGAACGCGGATTATTGTGGTCGGGGATTTCGACGCCGACGGAGCCACCAGCACAGCCCTTAGCGTGCTGGCGATGCGTTCTCTCGGCTGTGACAACATCGACTATCTGGTGCCAAACCGTTTTGAAGACGGTTATGGTTTAAGTCCGGAAGTGGTCGATCAAGCTTATGCGCGTGGTGCGCAGTTGATTGTAACGGTTGATAACGGTATTTCTTCCCACGCAGGTGTTGAACACGCTCGCTCGCTGGGCATTCCGGTTATTGTTACCGATCACCATTTACCCGGCGAAACGTTACCCGCGGCGGAAGCCATTATTAATCCCAATTTGCGTGACTGCGAGTTCCCGTCAAAATCACTGGCAGGCGTTGGTGTGGCCTTTTATCTGATGCTGGCGTTACGCACCTTTTTGCGTGATCAGGGATGGTTTGATGAGCGTGGCATCGCAATCCCCAATTTGGCGGAATTGCTGGATCTGGTCGCTCTGGGGACTGTGGCGGATGTTGTGCCACTGGACGCCAATAACCGCATCCTGACCTGGCAAGGGATGAGCCGTATTCGTGCCGGGAAGTGCCGACCGGGGATTAAAGCTCTGCTGGAAGTGGCAAATCGCGATCCGCAAAAACTCGCTGCCAGCGATTTAGGTTTTGCGCTGGGGCCGCGTCTCAATGCTGCCGGGCGACTGGATGATATGTCCGTTGGCGTGGCGTTGCTGCTTTGCGACAACATCGGTGAAGCGCGCGTTCTGGCCAATGAGCTTGATGCGTTAAACCAGACACGTAAAGAGATCGAACAGGGAATGCAGGTCGAAGCATTGACCCTGTGTGAGCAACTGGAGCGTAGTCGCGATACACTGCCCGGCGGGCTGGCAATGTATCACCCTGAATGGCATCAGGGCGTCGTTGGTATTCTGGCTTCGCGCATCAAAGAGCGTTTTCATCGTCCGGTTATCGCCTTTGCGCCTGCAGGTGATGGTACGCTGAAAGGTTCCGGTCGCTCCATTCAGGGACTGCATATGCGCGATGCGCTGGAGCGGTTAGACACGCTCTACCCTGGCATGATGCTCAAGTTTGGCGGTCATGCGATGGCGGCAGGATTGTCGCTGGAAGAGGATAAATTTGAACTCTTTCAGCAACGCTTTGGCGAGCTGGTTACCGAGTGGCTTGATCCTTCTTTATTGCAAGGCGAAGTTGTGTCAGACGGCCCGTTAAGTGCAGCGGAGATGACAATGGAAGTCGCGCAACTGCTGCGTGATGCCGGTCCGTGGGGGCAGATGTTCCCGGAACCGCTGTTTGACGGCCATTTCCGCCTGCTGCAACAGCGCCTGGTGGGGGAGCGCCATCTGAAGGTTATGGTTGAACCGGTCGGCGGCGGCCCGCTACTGGATGGTATTGCGTTTAACGTTGATACGGCTCTTTGGCCAGATAACGGCGTGCGCGAAGTGCAACTGGCTTACAAACTGGATATCAACGAGTTTCGCGGCAACCGCAATCTACAGATTATCATCGACAATATCTGGCCAATTTAGCGTCATCTTCTCTATAAAAAAGAGTGTGGATTGGGTACAATCCCGCTCTTATCACCGCATTTTGACTAGCTCAATAAAAGAAATCAGACCATGTTTGAAATTAATCCGGTAAAGAATCGCATTCAGGACCTCACGGAACGCTCCGACGTTCTTAGGGGGTATCTTTGACTACGACGCCAAGAAAGAGCGTCTGGAAGAAGTAAACGCCGAGCTGGAACAGCCGGATGTCTGGAACGAGCCTGAGCGTGCGCAGGCGCTGGGTAAAGAGCGTTCCTCCCTCGAGGCTGTTGTCGATACTCTCGACCAAATGAAACAAGGGCTGGAAGATGTTTCCGGTCTGCTGGAACTGGCAGTAGAAGCCGACGACGAAGAAACCTTTAACGAAGCCGTTGCTGAACTCGACGCCCTGGAAGAAAAACTGGCGCAACTTGAGTTCCGCCGCATGTTCTCCGGCGAATATGACAGCGCCGATTGCTACCTCGATATCCAGGCGGGCTCCGGCGGTACAGAAGCGCAGGATTGGGCGAGCATGCTTGAGCGTATGTATCTGCGCTGGGCAGAATCACGTGGTTTTAAAACTGAAATTATCGAAGAGTCGGAAGGTGAAGTGGCGGGTATTAAATCCGTGACTATCAAGATCTCCGGTGATTACGCTTACGGTTGGCTGCGCACAGAAACCGGCGTTCACCGTCTGGTGCGTAAGAGCCCGTTTGACTCCGGTGGCCGTCGCCACACGTCCTTTAGTTCCGCATTTGTTTATCCAGAAGTAGATGACGATATCGATATCGAAATCAACCCAGCGGATCTGCGCATTGATGTTTATCGCGCATCCGGTGCGGGCGGTCAGCACGTTAACCGTACCGAATCTGCGGTGCGTATTACCCACATCCCGACAGGGATTGTGACTCAGTGCCAGAACGACCGTTCCCAGCACAAGAACAAAGACCAGGCCATGAAGCAGATGAAAGCGAAGCTTTATGAGCTGGAGATGCAGAAGAAGAACGCTGAGAAACAGGCGATGGAAGACAATAAATCTGACATCGGCTGGGGCAGCCAGATTCGTTCTTATGTCCTTGATGACTCCCGCATTAAAGATCTGCGCACCGGGGTGGAAACCCGCAATACGCAGGCAGTGCTGGATGGCAGCCTGGATCAATTTATCGAAGCAAGTTTGAAAGCTGGGTTATAAGGAACCAACATGTCTGAACAACACGTACAAGGCACTGACGCGGTAACCGATCTTAACAATGAACTGAAAACCCGTCGCGAAAAGCTGGCGAACCTGCGTGAGCAGGGGGTTGCTTTTCCGAACGATTTTCGTCGCGACCATACTTCTGACCAACTGCATACAGACTTCGACGGCAAAGAGAACGAAGAGCTGGAGGAGTTGAACATCGAAGTGGCTGTTGCTGGTCGCATGATGACTCGTCGAATCATGGGTAAAGCCTCCTTCGTTACCCTGCAGGACGTCGGTGGCCGCATTCAGTTATATGTCGCTCGTGATGATCTGCCGGAAGGCGTTTATAACGATCAATTTAAGAAATGGGATCTTGGCGATATTATCGGCGCAAAAGGTAAGCTGTTTAAAACCAAGACCGGCGAACTGTCGATCCACTGCACCGAGCTGCGTCTGCTGACCAAAGCACTGCGTCCACTGCCGGACAAATTCCACGGTTTGCAGGATCAGGAAGCGCGTTATCGTCAGCGTTATCTGGACCTCATCTCTAACGATGAATCCCGCAACACCTTTAAAGTTCGCTCGCAGATCCTTGCTGGCATCCGTCAGTTCATGGTGAACCGCGGCTTTATGGAAGTTGAAACCCCGATGATGCAGGTGATCCCTGGCGGTGCGGCAGCGCGTCCGTTTATTACCCATCACAATGCGCTGGATCTCGACATGTACCTGCGTATTGCGCCGGAACTGTACCTCAAGCGTCTGGTGGTTGGTGGCTTTGAACGTGTGTTCGAAATCAACCGTAACTTCCGTAACGAAGGTATTTCCGTGCGTCATAACCCAGAGTTCACCATGATGGAACTCTATATGGCTTACGCGGATTACAAAGATCTGATTGAACTGACCGAATCGCTGTTCCGCACTCTGGCGCAGGATATTCTCGGTAAGACTGAAGTGACTTACGGTGATGTGAAGCTGGACTTCGGTAAGCCGTTCGAAAAACTGACCATGCGTGAAGCGATTAAGAAATATCGTCCGGAAACTGATATGGCGGATCTGGATAACTTCGACTCTGCGAAGGCGATTGCTGAATCTCTCGGCATTCACGTGGAGAAGAGCTGGGGTCTGGGTCGTATCGTCACTGAGATCTTCGACGAAGTGGCAGAAGCGAATCTGATTCAACCGACCTTCATTACTGAATATCCGGCAGAAGTTTCTCCGTTGGCGCGCCGTAACGACGTCAACCCGGAAATCACCGATCGCTTTGAGTTCTTCATTGGTGGTCGTGAAATCGGTAACGGCTTTAGCGAACTGAATGATGCTGAAGATCAGGCACAGCGTTTCCTCGATCAGGTTGCAGCAAAAGATGCAGGCGACGATGAAGCAATGTTCTACGATGAAGATTACGTTACTGCACTGGAACATGGTCTGCCGCCGACAGCAGGTCTGGGAATTGGTATCGACCGTATGGTTATGCTGTTCACCAACAGCCACACTATCCGTGACGTGATTCTGTTCCCGGCGATGCGTCCGGTAAAATAAGCCTTACGCGTAAGCACACAGCCCCGGCATTTGTCGGGGTTTTTTATTTTTGTTGCGCGAAGGCTGACAACATTTTTCTGGCTTCGCTGTTTGTCGCCTGCATGACCATCCACGGACTGAACGCCCACGGTGTGGCATCAATACTGCGTAATACTTCCGCTAAATCACACCATTGATAATCGATCACTTCATCATCGTTGAGCTGTAACGTACTGGTAATTCGTGCGGCAAATACCGGACATACTTCATTTTCGACAATGCCATTCGGGTCAGTGGCGCGATAGTGGAAGTCTGGATAAACCGGTTCGGGTGGTGTTATTTCTACGCCCAGTTCATAGCGGCAACGGCGGATCACCGCCTCTTCATTGCTTTCACCCAGTTGCGGATGACCGCATACCGAGTTGGTCCACACACCTGGCCACGCTTTTTTGTTTAGTGCACGGCGAGTAACCAGCAATTGTCCTTTGGCGTTAAATAGCCAACAGGAGAACGCGAGATGTAAGGGGGTATCAGCCGTGTGTGCAGCATATTTTTCCAGTGTTCCCGAAGGGACTCCCTGTGTATTCAGTAAAATGACGTGTTCCGTTGGCATAATTTCTCACATGTAATTCTAATCATTCGTCATTATAGATAACTAAAATGTTAAATGATTAACCAAGTGAGTGTTATCGGCAACCGCCCGTTTTGAGCGGATGCCGACAGAGGAATGTCAGCTAAAAAAGCAGCATCATATATTTGAAGCGACTTTCAATAGCCATTGCAACACAGTCAGAAATGACAGGAATGGAGATCATAAAGAGCAATAACAGGCTGAATATAGCGCGCATTACAAGATTCATATTATTCACCATGCTCATTTTTCTTCAGCTTGCGCATCAGAAGCCACATGCGTACTGTCCTGACTTTTAAATCTTTATCAGAGACAGATTCTTTCACCAAATCGGCATGATGCTGATAGCCATTAAAGAAAACGTTCAGCACAACAGCGCTAAGGGTTGCCAACATAATGCCGCTATGCAGCAATGGTTGTAGTACGGCTGGTAACTTAGAAAAGAAATCGTGAGAAAGCGTTGGGGTCATGCCCACGCCAAGGCTGATTGCCACAATATAGAGGTTGTAACGGTTGGTGGTGTAGTTACAACGCGACAGAATACGGATCCCTGTCGCCAGCACCATGCCGAACATGACAAGCCCTGCGCCACCAAGTACAAATTGCGGAATGGAAGCTACCAACACTGCCATTTTGGGCACCATACCGAACAGAATAAGAATGATCCCGGAAGAGATACACACCCAGCGACTGTGAACGCGTGTTACGCTGACCAGACCGACGTTCTGCGAAAATGAGGTATGCGGGAAGCTGTTAAATGTACCGCCAATCATTGTTCCGACACCATCTACGCGCAGCCCGCGAATAATGTCTTGTGAAGAAAGTTTTCGACCAACAATTTCCCCCAAAGCCAGGAACATCCCCATCGACTCAATAAATACGATGATTAACACGGCGGTCATGGTCAGAATGGAAACAGGATCGAAAACTGGCATACCAAACGACATTGGCGTGACAATGGCAAACCACGATGCATCATATAATCCGGACAGATTTACTTCGTTCATCATCCATGAAAGGAAGAAGCCAAATACAATCCCCAGTAATACGGCGACGTTGGACATAAATCCTTTCGCATAGCGAGTAATGAGCAAGATAAAAATTAAGACTGCGAAAGAGATGCCTAAATAAACGGGATTGCCATATTGCGGATTGCCCTTACCACCAGCAGCCCAGTCAATACCAACCTGAATAATACTCAGCCCGATAGAGGTAATAACTACACCGGTAACCAGCGGTGGGAACAAAGGCATTAAGCGACCAATAAGTGGTGCTAATAATGTTGTGATAAACCCTGCTGCGATAGTCGCGCCAAAAATCCCCAGCAGGCCGATATCGGGGTTCATCCCAATGGCAATCATTGGCGTTACAGCCGCAAAGGTCACCGACATAATCACCGGCAGGCGGATCCCCATAAAGCGGCCGACACCGATACATTGCAATAACGTGACGATCCCGCAGCAAAAGAGATCCGAGCTAATAAGCATTGCTATTGCTTCTTTGGAGAGGCCGAGTCTGTCACCAATCATCAGTGGTACAGCGACCGCGCCTGCGTACATAACAAGGACGTGTTGCAGACCGAGTATGATCAACTTTCCTGGTGATAATATACGGTCAACCTCATCAGTGGGGCAGTCTTGCCCTGAAGATGAGGGTAATTGGGAATCTATGGCGCTCATCAGTCATTCTCCTTTCGCTCGCCAGAGTAAAAAGCAACCGTTTACGTTAATAAAACTGTCTAATGACATGCTCGTGGGATGCCAGTTTTAGCGATGAGAGGGAGTTATAGAATGGAAATGCGGAGGCAATCACATAATCGCGGTTAAACCGAAAAAGTGAGAAAATAAATGGGCAGTGAAATTATCTCTAATTTTCTCATATTGATATTTCTTTAATCATTCTGGCATGTCGGACTCTCGCATTTAATGTTTTTGAGTCGGATACTTCTGTTTTTTGTAATGATGTTTAATGAATGAAAGCAGCATATATTGGGGGGCAATAATTTGATCTCAGTAGCAAAATGATTATTAAATCGGGCATGTTCTATAATATATGCCCGTTTATTGCATCGCGACATTTGAGAAGACATAACTCATCAAATGAAAGGGATGCAAATGAATAAGTTTATCGCTGCTGATGCTGCGGAATGTATAGGCTGCCATGCCTGTGAAATTGCCTGTGCGGTGGCACACAATCAAGAACTCTGGCCGCTGAGTCATCGTGACTTTCGACCCCGTATCCACGTTGTTGGGAAAGGGCTGGCGGCTAATCCGGTGGCCTGCCATCATTGCAACAATGCTCCCTGCGTTACGGCTTGTCCGGTAAACGCTCTGACTTTTCAGCCCGATAGCGTACAACTGGACGAACAAAAATGTATTGGTTGTAAAAGATGCGCAATCGCTTGCCCCTTTGGGGTCATTGAGATGGCCGATACTATTGCGCAGAAATGTGACCTTTGTAACCAGCGCAGTTCCGGCACGCAAGCTTGTATTGAGAGTTGCCCAACACAGGCGTTACGGCTGATGGATGATAAAGGGTTACAGCAGATAAAAATGACCCGCCAACGCAAAACGGCACAAGGAAAAGCGTCAGAGGGAACTCCTCCATCCCGCCACGCGGCGTTGCTCCCTGTTAACCCACGCAAAGGCGCAGATAAAATTCCAGCGAATGAGCGGAAAAAACATTTTGGCGAAATTTATTGCGGGCTGGATCATCAACAAGCGGCTTATGAAAGCGAGCGATGTGTTTATTGTGCCGGGAAAGCCAACTGTAACTGGTTTTGCCCACTGCATAATGCGATTCCCGACTATGTTCATCTGGTACAGGAAGGGAAGATTATTGAAGCGGCAGAACTCTGTCACCAGACCAGCTCCTTACCAGAAATTTGCGGCCGGGTATGTCCACAGGACAGGCTTTGTGAAGGCGCATGTACGTTAAAAGATCACTCTGGCGCTGTATCGATCGGGAATCTGGAACGCTACATCACCGATACCGCGCTGGCGATGGGCTGGCGTCCCGATGTCAGCCTGGTTGCTCCCCGCGTGGAAAAAGTGGCGGTGATTGGCGCAGGGCCAGCGGGGCTGGGGTGTGCTGATATTCTGGCACGCGCGGGCGTTCACGTTGATGTCTTTGATCGTCATCCAGAAATTGGCGGTATGCTAACGTTTGGCATTCCTCCGTTCAAGCTCGATAAAAGGGTATTAAGCCAGCGGCGTGAGATATTCACCGCAATGGGAATCGACTTTCATCTCAACTGTGAAATCGGCCGCGATATCTCTTTCAACGAATTAACGGTGGAATATGACGCAGTTTTCCTCGGTGTGGGGACTTACGGGATGATGCGTGCAGATCTGCCGCATGAAGACGCTCCTGGTGTCATTCAGGCGCTACCGTTCCTGACCGCCCATACCCGCCAGCTTATGGGATTGCCGGAGTCTGGAGAGTATCCGCTGACGGAAGTTGAAGGTAAGCGAGTCGTGGTATTGGGCGGGGGCGATACGACTATGGATTGTTTGCGTACTTCCATCCGTCTGAATGCCGCCAGTGTGACCTGTGCTTATCGTCGTGATGAAGTCAGTATGCCGGGTTCTCGCAAAGAGGTGGTCAACGCGCGCGAGGAAGGCGTTGAGTTTCAGTTCAATGTTCAGCCGCAATATATCGCCTGTGATGACGATGGGCGTTTAACTGCGGTGGGTCTGATTCGTACTGCAATGGGGGAGCCTGGGCCAGATGGTCGCCGTCGTCCACGTCCGGTGGCAGGGTCGGAGTTTGAGCTGCCCGCCGATGTTCTGATTATGGCCTTTGGTTTCCAGGCACATGCGATGCCGTGGTTGCAGGGCAGCGGAATTAAACTTGATAAATGGGGCCTGATTAAAACCGGCGACGCGGGATACTTATCTACTCAGACGCATCTGAAAAAAGTCTTTGCGGGTGGTGATGCCGTTCACGGCGCGGATCTGGTTGTTACTGCAATGGCCGCAGGAAGGCAGGCGGCGCGCGATATGTTAACTCTGTTTGATACAAAGGTATCGTGATGAAATCGTTAATTATCGTTAATCCGGCTGACTGTATTGGCTGCCGTACCTGTGAAGTTGCCTGTGTAGTCGCTCATCCGTCTGAACAGGAGTTGAATGCCGATGTCTTTTTACCCCGGCTGAAGGTACAGCGGCTGGACAGCATTAGTACGCCAGTGATGTGCCACCAGTGCGAAAACGCTCCTTGTGTTGGCGCTTGTCCCGTGCAGGCGTTGAGCATAGGGGAGCTGATGGTGCAGGCAAACTCTGCCCGCTGCATTGGTTGTCAGAGTTGTGTTAGTGCATGCCCATTTGGGATGATCACTATTCAGTCGTTGTCCGGTCATACCCGGCAACAAATCGTGAAATGTGATCTCTGTGAACAGCGGGAAGAGGGGCCAGCCTGCGTTGAATCTTGCCCGACGCAGGCTTTGCAGTTGCTGACCGAGAGAGAGCTCAAGCGAGTTCGCCAGCAGCGTATTGCAGCCAGCGGTGCGAATCCTCTTTGATAAAAACCTCCGCGCTGAAAGGCGCGGAGAATCGTTTAGATTGCCCAACCACCCGCGTAAAACGCGACCAGCGCGGCGGTAATGATAACAGTGCCGATATTCAGCTTGTGCCATTCGCGAGCAAAGACGCGACCTACGACCAGCGTCACAAACCCCAGCATAATACCGGTGACGATATTACAAGTCAGGACGATGAATACCGCGCAAACCAGCCCTGCCATTGCATCAATAAAGTCATTGAAGTCCAGCTTTGAGACGTTGCTCAACATCAGTAGCCCAACGTACATCAGCGCGGGGGCGGTGGCATAACCGGGGATCAGAAACGACAGCGGAGATAAAAACAGAATCAACAGAAACAGAACGCCAACCACGGTTGCGGTTAAACCGGTTTTACCCCCGGCTGCGGTCCCGGCCGCTGATTCGATATAAACTGCCGCAGGTGCTGCACCCACCAAACCGGAGAATATTGAACTTACCGAGTCACTGGTCAGGGCTTTGCCCCCGTTGATAATCTGGTTGTCTTTATCCAGCAGATTCGCCTGGCCGGCTACGGCACGGATGGTGCCAGTGGCGTCAAACACGGCGGTCATCACCAGCGCCAGTACACTCGGAAGTACGGTTGGCTGGAGCGCGCCCATAATATCCAGACTGAAAATCAGAGACTTACCATCTTCGCCAGTCAGGCTCGGCATTGCCACCAGACCGTGGTATTTCACCGCCGGATCAAAGATTAAGCCGATGATCGAGATGGCGATAATAACCAACAAGATCCCGCCTGGTATGCGGCATTTTTCCAGACCGAAAATCACCGCTAATCCCAGCAAGCTCATCAGCACCGGGAAGGAGGTAAACGCGCCGAGCGCAACCGGTAAGCCTTCAATCGGGTTTTTGATAACCATACCAACACCGTTAGCGGCAATCAGTAGCAGGAAAAGACCAATACCGATACCTGTACCGTGTGCAATACCCATCGGTAAATTACGCAAGATCCAGGTACGAATACCTGTTACGGAGATGGCGGTGAATATCAACCCCATCAGAAAGACCGCACCCAGTGCTACCGGAACGCTAATTTGTTGCCCGAGCACCAGACTGAATGCGGTAAATGCCGTTAAGGAAATGGCGCAACCAATCGCCATTGGCAGGTTAGCCCATAACCCCATCAGCAGGGAGCCAAAGCCTGCGACCAGACAGGTGGCAACAAAGACCGCTGCGGGAGGAAAACCTGCTTTACCCAGCATTCCTGGCACTACGATAACGGAGTAAACCATCGCCAGGAATGTGGTCAGGCCTGCCAGAACTTCCTGGCGAACGGTACTGCCACGAGCGGTAATTTTAAAATAATTATCCAGGGCGCCCTGTGGCTTTGATGCGTCCGGTGTTTGTAGGATGTCTCCAGACATAATGATGTCCTCACGAGGTTTATTATTAGTTACGTTCGTACACCAGACGACCATCAACGTAGGTGCGGTAGATCGAACGATCATCGCCCAGCGTCATCATCACGAACAATTTATCGACTAAAGATACAGAGTTGTCATAGCGCAGTTGCTGTAGCGGTGTGGCAGTGGGTTCCATCACCACAAAATCAGCCTCTTTGCCTGGTAAAAAATTGCCAATCAGGTTGTCAAGGCCCAGAGATTTCGCGCCGCCGAGCGTGGCAAGGTAAAACGCTTCATAGGCTGAGAGACGATAGCCCTGTAATTGCAACACTTTGTAGGCTTCGTTCAGTGTTTGCAGCATGTTGAAGGTGGTTCCGGCACCGATATCGGTTCCCATGCCCACTTTGACTTTCTTCTGCCATGCTTTTTGCAGATTGAATAAGCCGCTACCGAGATAAAGGTTGGAGGTCGGACAGAAAGCGATGCTGGATTGAGTTTCGCTAAGGCGATCCCACTCTTTTTCTTCCAGATGGACGCAGTGAGCAAAGACGCAGTTTTTACCGGTCAGACCGTACTGGTGGTAAACATCCAGATAACCATCATGTTCAGGATAAAGTGATTTCACCCAGGCAATTTCATCTTTGTTTTCACAGAGATGGGTATGTACCCACGTATCGGGGTACTCTTTTTTCAGGCGTTGCGCCATTGCCATCTGTTCGGGCGATGAAGTGGGGGCGAAGCGTGGCGTAATGGCGTACAACAGACGACCATTTTTGTGCCAGCGTTTGATCAGCTCTTTGCTTTGCAGGTAGCTGCTTTCGGCGGTATCAAGCAGATAATCCGGCGCGTTGCGATCCATCATCACCTTACCGGCAATCATGCGCATATTGATATGACTGGCGGCTTCAAACAGTGCATCAACGGATTGCGGATGAACCGTACCAAACACCAGTGCCGTGGTTGTGCCGTTACGTAAAAGTTGCTTGATGAAGAACGCCGACATTTCACGGGCGTACTCTAAATCCTCATAGCGACGTTCAGTAGGGAAGGTGTGTTTATTCAACCATTCCAGCAATTGTTCGCCATAGGCACCGACCATTTCACTTTGCGGGTAATGGATATGCGTATCGACAAAGCCCGGTACTATCAGTTTGCCGCGATAGTCGCGAACGCGAATGGTGTCAGGAATTTGATGCTTGCCGTCTTCCCATTCGCCAAACCATTCCACCTTCCCCTGTTTAATGAGTAATAAACCGTCCTCAATAAAACGCAGCGCAGAGGCAATCTCTTCCGGGTTATCGACTGTACGGGTGACATCAATAAAACTGCCTCGTACTGCTTTTAACGTGTGTTCTCCTGACATCATTGACTCCTTTATTGTTAATCCATCTCTTCCGCTGAGGTAATACCCGGCAGAACGCTTTCCTGTCGGTAGCCACCAGGGAGGATAATATTTAATAAAATCGCAGTTAACCCGCCTGCACAAATAGGGTTTTCAACTAATACATAAATTGAGGCAGGTAATATTTTAAAAATTTCGGGGTCGTAGGAGACGCCAAGCCCTAAACCTAAAGAAGTGGCGACAATAAGTGTTTCACGGCGTTTTAATCCGTTGGTGATAATAATGCGGATACCGGCGATGGCAATCATGGAAAACATCAGCGTCATTGCCCCACCCAGAACTGCTGAGGGAATGGTAGTGAAGAAGCCGCCGATCATCGGAAATAACCCGAGGATAACCAACATTACCGCGATGGTTCGCCCGACATAACGTGAGGCGACGCCGGTCATCTGAATAACACCGTTATTTTGCGCAAAGGTAGTTAATGGTAATGAGCCGACTGCGGAGGCGATAACAGAAACCAGACCATCAGCCAACACGCCGCCTTTCAGACGTGATTGATATTCTTCCCCCTGAATGGGTCGGCGGGAAACCATTGCCGTGGCGGTGATATCGCCTACTGCTTCCAGTACGCTAAGTAGATAAATCGTGCCGACCACCAGGAACTGATGAAAGTTGAAACTAAATCCGTATTTGAAGGGATGCGGGACGGTGATTAACGGCAGATTGCGCATACTGCTGAAATCTACCATTCCCAGGCATAAGGATGCGATATAGCCGACACATAGCCCAATGGCGATCCCGCCCATGCGTAACAACGGACTGCGGCAGCAGTTAAAGCCGATCACCACAATCAGAACCAATAATCCAACGCCGAGGTGTTCGTAATTGCCGAACGTACCGCTGCTTTTGGCTGCAAATCCACCACCAAAATCAATAATGCCGACTTTAATCAGACTTAAGCCGATCATCAGCACCACAATACCGCTGACGGTGGGGGAGATAACCCGACGTAAATAGGGCAGGATAAAAGAAGAACCGACAACCAGAAATGCGCCAACGAAGGAGACGCCGAGTAGCGACGACATGATTAATTCTTCGTGAAAACCGTCACTTTTCATGCTGCTGCCTAGCGCAATCATGACCGTAACAAATGAAAAATTAACGGATTGAATTGAGAGCAAACCGGAACCCACAATACCGTAACGGTTTACCTGTAACCAGGTGCCAATGCCAGAGGCAATCATCGCCATAGAAACCAGATAGGCGGTCGTTTCTGCAGAAAGCTGTAAAGCCGCACCAACAATTAATGCGGGGGTCACCATCGGAACAAAAATTGCCAACAGATGGGTAATGGCACCAACAATAGCCTGATGAAAGGGAGGGCGATCCTCCAGTTCAAATATAAGGTCGGAGCCTGCATGGTTTATATCAGACATCCCTTCACTCCTTTTAAAGTAAATTTGATCATCTGAATCAGTAAAATAAATACCCACGAATTTGGGGCGCAGGACGCCTTGAGAACGGCTTATCTCATTTTCGCAGTTACTAATTAGTTATCTTTAATACAAGGGAAACAGGCCGCCGAAGCGGCCATTAATTACTTATATTTTTTTCAGCGCGGTAAGTATTTTCTCCGGTGTGAAATGCCATTCGCGTAGCCAGATGCCGCAGGCATCGTGAATTGCGGTGGCAATTGCTGGTGCTGCACCATTTACGCCAATTTCTGAGATCGATTTTGCTCCGAATGGACCGACTTTATCGTCGCTCGGCACCAACACGGCACGGAAATCACGCGGGATGTCACCAATTTTGGGAGCACCGTAGCTACGTAAATCACGTGTTAACGGGTGTCCTTCGGCGTCATAAATGATTTCTTCGCTCATACTGTGTCCGATAGCACGCAGGGTAGCCCCATAGATCTGTCCCAACGCTAACTCTGGGTTAACTGGCGTACCGCAATCCAGCAATGCGTAGAATTTGTCCAGGCGGATTTCACCGGTACGCGTGTTGACGGCAACTTCAGCAAAGTTTGCGCCATACGGAAAGGCGAAATCAGGCGTGATGTAGCAGGCTGTTCCCACCAGCGAACCAAAACCAGTACCGGTTTCGCCTTTATGGGCAATATCCCCGAAACTGACTTCGCCTTTCTTGCCACGAACGACACCTGGCGTTGCCAGTTGGACATCTTCCAGTGGTTCATCAAGCATTTGTGCGCCATGAAAGAGAATTTTCTCGCGCAGATTTTCTGCCGCCATACGCGCCGCGTTGCCTGAGAAGCAAGTACCAGACGAGGCATAAGCGCCTTTGTCAAACAATGCATGGTCAGTATCACCGGAGATAACATGCACATCCTGAGGTGGACAGTGCAGCACTTCTGCTGCCAGTTTTGTCACTACGGTATCCAGGCCGGTTCCGATATCAGCACCACCAGAATGGACAATAAAGGTGCCATCAGATTCCAGTTTGATCATGCAGTTAGCCTGATCGATATCCGGGATCCCCGATTTCTGCATGATAATGGCGACGCCACGACCTGTGCGCCAGTCACCTTCCTGTGATTTCGGTGAAGACCATTGGATCATTTCACGACCCTGACGCAGGATCTCTTCCAATGCGCAACTGGCAGCAGAAGGAACGGAGGTTGGCGCTTTACCTTCACCAATCGCACCGAGGATCTTCAGCTCTTGCCCTTCATGTACCCGGTTACGTTCGATAATTTCCAGTTGATCAATCTGTAATTGTTCAGCAAGTTCTGCTAACGCCATGGTGATAGCAAAGTTACCTTTTGGCGCGCCATAGCCCTGATAAGCACCATTTGGACAAATGTTGCTGTAGTAGGTGGTGACCTGAAAATCGACGTTATCGCACGGGTACAGCGGCAACGACAGCGCCGGTCCGTTACACGGTACGGTGAGTGAGTGGTTGCCATAAGGGCCCGTGTTGGCGCGGAAATCCATTTTCACTGCCGTCAGGCGACCATCTTTTTTTGCCCCCAGTTTGACAGTGACTTTCGCGACGTGACGAGAGGTGTTAGCAATAAACTCTTCTTCACGGGTGTAGTGGAACAGTACCGGACGCCCGGTCACACAGGTTGCCCAGGCGCACACTTCCTCCAGCAGGATGTCCTGTTTGGAGCCGAAACCGCCGCCCACGCGTTCTTTAATGACATGAACTTTATGCTGTTTCATACCAACGAGACGCGCTACCTGACGGCGCAGGTGCCACGGTACTTGGGTGGAGGCGTGGATCACCAGCCGATCGCCATCCATACGGGTAAAGCAGATATGTGTTTCAGTCGGGCATTGTTGTGCCTGAGTTGAATTATAGGTTCGCTCAATGATCACATCAGCATCAGCGAAGCCTTTGTCCATATCACCGATATGACCATGAATGCTGGCGGCAATATTTTTACGTGGGCGAGAACCGATAGGGAAGTTAATGATCATATGCTCGCCGCGCTGGGCCGCGTGGCTATTGTCTTCTTCCAGCGTCTCTGGCGCACCAGCGACGTACACCACCGGTTCATCGTGAACGACAGGGGCATCTTCCGCCATTGCTTCGTCAATCGACATTACCGGTTTAAGCACTTCATATTCAACGTCAATGAGCTTCAGTGCTTCGAGCGCAATTTCTTCACTTTCGGCAACGATCGCAGCAACGCGATCGCCAACGTGACGCATTTTTTTGCCGAACATGCGACGGTCGAGCGGTGAAGGTTCTGGCGCGCTTTGACCACCAGGAGTGTAGTAAATATCCGGGCAGTTGAGATGAGTGATAACGTGAACGACGCCCGGTAAGGCTTCGGCTTTGCTGACATCCAGATGAGTAATCAGTGCGTGAGCATGTGGGCTGCGTAACATTTTAATGACGCAGGCGTCAGCCGTTACGCGGTCTTCAACATAGCAGGGTTTCGCCTGCACCATTTTAGCAGCATCGGTTTTGGGGTAGTGCTTGCCAATAACTTCAAGGTCGTTACGGAAAGTGGGGGCGATGTCAATCGTGGCACGCGGGTTATTTTTACGCGCAATAGCCAGTTCAATGACTTGATAGTATTGCTGCCAACCCGCATCGCGGCTGAACAGACCAGAAAGCGCGTCGTCGATCTCTTCGCGGGTTGGCTCGGCAATGCGATCGAGTAGATCGGTAATAATCAAAGATGCTGCCGGATCGTTATAACCGGACTGCACCACGCCAACATCAACCATTGCCTGTTGAACCAGGCTTAATTCGTTCCATTTGCCTAAGGATTCTGCGGTGCGAATGTTTGCTTTTTCTAACTGTGCTGCAATCAGCAAGGAGGCATTAACGATGTTGCCGTTAAAAAGAATCGCATCAGAACCGGCGAAACCGAAACCATCATCACTGTTGCGCACGGAGTGCATACCCATACCAAACAACAGCTTTTGCACGTTTTCGCCAGGATTAACGGTTAGCCCCTGGGGTGCGCCATTTAAAGTAAAGTGGATGATCATACGGCTTCCTCCCCAGCCTGTTGGCAGTCGGCATAAAGGTCGGCCACCAGAACTCCCGTGATATAGCGTTTATACGCTACGCTCCCCCGCAAATCTTCCTGGGGGAAAATGGCGTTGGCGACGGCCTGTTCAAGTGCATTGCCTTCCAGGTTTTGTTTTTCGACATCGTGCAGGCGCAGGGCTTTACTGGCAACGCCATCCAGCGCAATTCGCAGTCCGTCGTGGTCAGTTAATGCAACGGCTGCAGTCACCACTGTTAACCCCGCCCGGGAACGGCTAATTTTACGGGTCGCACAGGTGCGATACGGATCTTTAATGATGATTTCGGTTAGCAGGCGATCGCCCGGATCGGCCAGATAGCTCTCAATCGACAACGTTTCGCCATTGCCAAAGACCAGTTCTGCATCCAGTGCTAACAGAACCGGAAGAAGAACGGACTCTTCCTGCCGGGCCGCTATTTCGCCGCCGATAGTCGACTGATTTCGTACATGACGAGAGTAGACAAAGCCGAGAGCTTCACGCAGTGCCACTGGAATAAATCGCGCATCGCGCAGTGGTTGTAAGCGCGACATTGCGCCAATACGCAGTGCGCCGTTATCCCAGTCAATCCAGTCCAGTTCCAGATCCTGCAAGGAAATAGCAATTTTTTTATTGGTACGGGTTGGCGTGGCGTTGAGTTTGCTGCCCCCGGCAAACCAGACGGCTTCATCCTGGTAGCGGCGCTTCAGTTCCAGCGCCTGTTCTACAGAGTCGGGCCTGAAAAATTGTTCAATCATCTTCTTTCCTTATTTAACCCTCTTCCCTGAAGGAAGAGGGTATAGGTCATTTATGCCAGCGCATCCATCCGACGCCACATACTGGCGGCGGCTTTTCTGGCTTGCGCATAAATGGAATCGCAATCGAAGTTAAACTGACGATCTTCGTAGACCATCACGCCGTTAACCATCACGCTGTTAACGCTGCCTGAACCCATACCGAAGGCGATGTGGCCTGCAATATTGTCTGCCAGCAGCGGCGTTGGCGAGTTGTAATCGCAAATGGTTAAATCTGCTTTATAACCGGCTTCCAGAAGGCCAAATTTCGCACCAAAGTTGCGGCTCATCAGTTCGTTGCCGTTAGTCAGCGCTCTGGCAAAACTGTCTGGCCACAGTGGGCCACCAGAGTCACGATGTTTAAAGAAGGCGAATTTCATCTCTTCAAACATGTCTGAACCGATGCCGTCAGTTCCCAGTGCCAGATTGCGAATGTCGCTAAGATGATGGTTGTAACCAACATGGTTGTTCATGTTTGAACGGGCGTTATGTACCAGGAACGCGTCACGTTGGTTAAGCAGGGCAATATCCTCTTTCGACAGATACAGTCCATGAGCGACCAGCGTTTTGCTATCGATGAGATCGAATTGCGCCAGGCGTGCCAGCAGATCTTTTCCGTACCTGTGGTGACTGTAAGAAACGTCGTAAAGGTCTTCCGCAGCGTGTATGTGTAAACCACGGCCTGTGGCTTTCACTGCTTCGCGCAGCATTTCCAGACCAACATCTGGCACGGTAAACGGCGCGTGAGCACCGATATGCGCTTCTACCAGATACGGCTCGCTTGCCGCTTTCTTCGCGTCGTCAATCTGACGGGCGAAACGGATGTTTTCCTCTACCCCATCCTGCAACTCTTTAATACCGTTATTACGATCTGTTGTTTCAAAACAGGTCATCGCACGTAGACCAACTTTTAGAAATGCGTTGCGCAACGTCGAGAGCGATCCGCCGATATAAGCCGGAGAGGCATGGTGATCGATAACCGATGTACATCCGCTCTTAATCGCTTCCAGTGAACAAATCAGCCCGCTGTAATAGAGCGACTCTTCATCAAGGGCGCGATCGAGTCGCCACCAGAGATTTTTTAGCGTTGAGATGAAGTCCGGGCAGGGGGCAATATTCGCCATAATTCCGCGGGAAAGCCCCGAGTAAAAATGGTTGTGCGAGCATACGATCCCTGGCATCACAATCCGGCCATGCATCTCTTTGTAGCTGGCTTCAGGGTAGCGGTGTGTCAGGGCGTTGCCGATAGCGATAATGCCATCATTTTCGATGGCGATATCGACGCCTTCCTGCACTTTCGCCGGGTGTAGCTGTACTGCAGTGACATTCTTAAGAATCAACATGATTACACCTCCACGCGGCCCAGCAGATAATGATGATGCTGGTGAATATGGCTGATAATGCGGCACATATCGTTCAGCTCTGGCGGTACGTTGTTGAACTGGCCTTCGCTATTAATGTTCAACACCCAGCTTTGGTTATTCAGACGTACGCTTACCCGATCATCTTCCACCAGGAAGCCAGGGTTGCTGCTGTTATCAAAGTCTTGCGACAGACTGAAGACGGTGATTTTGTCTTTGTACGGTTTACCGTTCCATGGACAGAACTGAGCACAGTTACCGCATTCGTTGCAGTAGGCATCAAGGTGCAGCGTCTGGAAACGGTTCTGGAAGCCTGGAACCGCAATTGAGATGTTGGCGCGGTTCGGGCAGACATCCACACACTTGCTGCAAACGTAGTTACATTCAAGGCAGCGCGCGGATTCCTGAGCGACAAATGCGTCACGATCATCGCTGTTCACCAGGGTGACAGAGATGTCGCCTTTACGTTGGTAGATTTCTGCCGGGTTAACGTTGTTCCAGTATTTATCGCGCTGGTGGGAACGGATATTTTCCCGGCTAAGGATGGCATCGGCTGCCCGACGAGCGGTGCTGACAGCGGCAACGATCGAGGACGGCCCGCGTTGTACGTCACCGATCATAAAGACGTCAGTCAGACGGGTTTCGCCGTTATGGTCGACGTCAGGCCAGCCGTTTTTGTCCAGTGGCACACCCATCGCATTCAGGGCTTCGGTATCCTGCTGTTCGCCAATGGCAGTAATCAGGCTGTCTACATGCAGCGTTACCGTTTCGTTGGTTTCAACCGGACGGCGGCGACCTTTCTCATCAGGTTCGCCAAGTGACATGACGCGCAATGTTAAGGTGCCATCAGCATCGAAACGTTGCGGATTGTTCAGGAAACGGAACTCCACGCCATCGTGCAACGCTTCTTCATACTCTTCGCGCCACGCGGGCATCTCTTGCAGTGAACGACGGTAAACCACAGTTGCTTTTTCTACGCCCGGAACGCGTAACGCTGCTCGCGCGCAGTCCATTGCGGTGTTGCCCGCACCGACAACCACTACATGTTTGCCAAGGTTGAGCGCCGTACCTTTATTGTACTCGCGCAGGAAGGGGAGTGATTTCCAGATATTCTGGTTGTCGCCCGCCAGTTTCACACCGCTGTTTTTATCGGTGCCGGTAGCAATCAGAACGTAGTGGTAGCCCTGATTCTTTAACTGCTCGACGGTCAGTTCCGGTGAGCAGCCATACTCAAATTTCACACCGTGATCGGCAACAAAATCGATATCGTGCTGAATTAACTCTGCCGGAATACGGAACTGAGGAATGATATTTTTCACCACGCCGCCTGCGTTGGCTTCGCGTTCAAATAACGTAACCGGATGACCCGCTCTGGCAAGGAAGTAACCGGCAGCCAGACCTGCTGGACCCGCGCCAATCACGGCAACCGGATGGCGTGAACCGGAACCGGCAGGTTTGTGCCAGCGTTGCTTATACTCATCCCAGCCTTTTTCCAGGGCGACTTTTTTCAGTTCGCGGATATTCAGTGCGCTGTCGTAATCGAGGCGGGTACAGTTGTACTGGCACTGATGATCGCAAATGTGGCCGGTAATGGCGGGCAGCGCATTACGTTGGTAGATGAGTTCCAGCGCATCGGCATAGCGATGTTCGCCCAACAGTCGAATGTATTCCGGAATATCTTGTTTGATGGCACAGGCAGTGACACATGGAGCAACGTAGCAATCGGTCAGCGGTAGATCTTCTGCCACTTCAATACGCTCTTCTGGCTTCCAGTGTTTTTGAGTGTATTCCATGGTTAATGCATCTGCTGCCAGCTTGCTCAGTCGTTCAACGTCAACGTGGTTAAGCCCCCAGGCGTCTGACCCTTCCAGTTCGCGCATACAGGCGCTTAAACGCAGATAGCCGCCAGGTTTCAGCAGGTCGGTTGCCATAGTGATCGGGCGAATACCGGTATCGAAAATATCGCGGATCGTCAGTTGGCTCGCACCACCGGAGTAAGAAATTGGCAGTTTGCCGTCAAAGGCACGAGACAGAACGGCTGCAACATTGATAGAGAGTGGGAACAGCGCGCGACCCGACATATACATCTCTTCACCAGGCAGTGCGCCTTTATTGTTGATGGTGCCGAGGGTGTTAGTCAGTTTGACGCCAAAGCCGAGTGATTTCTCTTTTGCCAGCGCCATCAGGCGTTCCAGCATTTCCAGTGCCTGCGCCAGCTTGAGGTCATGATCAAATGATTCTTCTTTTAAGCCGATGTAATCGAAGCCGCAGCCATCGAGAATCTCGCGAACACGAGCGTAACCTAATAAAGTTGGGTTGAGTTTTACAAAGGTATTCAGCTCTTTTTCTTCCAGCATGTAGCGGCAAATGGCTTCGATTTCATGCGGAGGGCAACCGTGCATGGTGGAGAGAGTAACGCCTTGTACCATGCTGGTGGGGATGCGTGCCGGTAATGCCTGTAAATGTTCGCGTTTATCCTGCAAATCGTGACGAGCCAAAAACGCGTCATCCTGAAGCAGTTTATTAAGCGTATCGCGGTATTGAGCGAATTTCGGATGGTCAGATGCGTCCATCATATTATCGATGAACTGCTGCATTGGCGGCTGCTTAATACCGTCGAGGTTGTAACCGACGCTCATATTAAAGATGAACGACTTGCCTGATTCTGAAGGCTGGAACAGGGCTTCAAGCAGATGCAAGGCAAACCAGGCTTTAAGGTATTCATCCCACGCTTTAAGCAGAGTGAATTCGGTAGACCATTCGGTGTTAAAACACTCGTCTTCGGCATCGATACAGGGTTTTTCCAGCTCCAGACGGTCAAGAATTTGTACAGTTTTTAGTTCGATGAATCGTCCGCCGGTCAGCCAGGAGGTGACGATGTTTTGCGCGAGCTGTGTGTGCGGTCCGGCGGCTGGGCCGACGGGGGTAGCACAGGTTTCACCGAAGACGCTAACAGATTTACCTTTTACGGGTGAGTAAAACTGTTGTTCGGGAATACCAAAGATTGAGCGTTGTTGTTGGTACTCATCAAATATGCGCGTCAAAAGTTCCTCAAACGGAATGGGACGCATAATATCCCCCATAACCCTCTCCTTAGCTTATACAGATATCATTGAGTGACCGGTATTGATAAATCCGGTGGTTTAAGGGGATAGAGCAACAATCGCACCACTCTTGCCCGGTTTGCCCGGAAATATAAAAAAATGTGAAGCGCCTCGAAACTTAATGGTTTTTTGTGAATGATCTCACAGGTGCCAAATGAGAATTAAAATCACTCCTGAACGTTATTATTCTTATGGCTTTTATCATCTTTTCTCATTTCTCAAAAACAGTGGTTCCTTATCATTATGATAAAGGAGTGGAGGGTGGGTTAAATATTTGAACGCAATCGTTTAGCTTGATTTTCTAAAATTAAGTATGCCATTTTTGCGCATTAATAAAGTCATCCGGAGTATCAATATCTAAAATTATTTCTTCATTTTCCATCTCGACGGAATAATGTTCACCCATGCGTAATGCCTGACGCATATTGATTACATTGGGGCGTTGTATTGCCTGCATCAGGCTCGATTTTGAGATTAAAATGGGATGGCCAGGGATACCATTGTGTAGCGGGAGTATTGCGCCGCTGTTACGTAACTGCCAGATTTTTAGGAAAATATCTCTATTTAGAGTTGGCATGTCACCATGAGTAATAAAGCAATGCTCTGTTTGCACTTCGTGGGCCGCTGCCTTCACCGAGGTCAGTAAACCCTGCTCATAATCTGGATTATAAATAAGAGTAATATTGGCAGTATGTGCGTAGCGATGATGCAGTTCATTGGCGCGAAAACCTGTGACTAAAATAATTCGGCTACAAAACTGCAACGCATTTTTGATACTTGCATCAAGAATTGTTCCTTGCTGCCAGGGTAACATCATTTTCCATTGTCCCATTCTTGATGATAATCCGGCAGCGGTAATTATACAGTCGATAGCTGGCATAGTCGTTCCATTATTTATATTGGGTAATAACGTCTGGAGATTACGTTACTTCCTGGTTAATGAATTTGTGGGGTTAATTTATCCCTGAGAGGACTATAAAGATTTGTGAAAAGTATAATTGACCCATCAGCGTTATTCATTGACTTAGACGTGCAGAAACGTCCTGCTGTGATTTCAGTTGTTGGCGCAGGGGGGAAAACCAGTCTGCTTTTTTGGCTGGCAGAGGTACTCCGGGCTAGTGGCAGACGTGTGTTAATTACTACGACTACGCATATGTTTATGCCAGTTTCTCATTGGCCTGTAGTTTTTTGCCGTGATCCTGCAACACTTCCTCATGCGTCTCTCACATCCCCCATTTTATTTTGTTTTCATCGTTGGAAAGCGATACAGGGGAAAGCACAGGGATTTTCGCCAGATGCCATTGATGCACTGGCGCAACGGTCGGAATGTGACGTAATTCTCATTGAGGCTGATGGCTCGCGTGGAATGCCGTTAAAAGCGCCGGATGAGCACGAACCTTGCATACCACGAAGCAGTTGTTGCGTGATTGCTGTGATGGGGGGGCATGTTTTAGGCGCAAAAGTTGGCGCGGAAAATGTCCATCGCTGGCCGCAGTTTGCCGACATTACTGGCCTGACGCCGGGGGCGACCTTGCAACTTAGCGATCTTGTTGCCCTGGTTCGCCATCCGCAAGGTGCGTTTAAAAACGTGCCATCAGGGTGTCGGCGGGTCTGGTTTATTAACCGTTTTTCTCAATGTGAGAATGCGATTGCGCAAAGCGAACTACTCAAACCACTGCAACACCACGACGTAGAGGCAATCTGGCTGGGCGATATACAAGAGTATCCTGCAATCGCGCGCAGATTTGTGAATTAGCGACCTGGGTATTCCGGGTTACTGAAAGGATATCGATTGAGGTTGGTATGAATATTTTCACAGAGGCTGCAAAACTCGAAGATCAAAATTGTCCGTTTGCTATGGCGCAAATTGTGGATAGCCGAGGCTCTACTCCCCGCCATTCTGCACAAATGTTAGTGCGTGCCGATGGTTCCATCGTTGGTACGATTGGTGGAGGAATGGTTGAGCGTAAGGTGATTGAAGAGTCGCTACAGGCATTGCAGGAACGTAAGCCGCGATTATTTCATGGACGAATGGCCCGTAACGGCGCGGATGCCGTCGGGTCAGACTGTGGAGGCGCAATGTCAGTGTTTATCAGCGTGCATGGTATGCGGCCACGTCTGGTGTTGATCGGCGCGGGGCATGTTAACCGGGCGATTGCCCAGAGTGCTGCGCTATTAGGGTTTGATATTGCTGTTGCCGATATTTATCGCGAAAGCCTCAATCCTGAACTTTTCCCGCCAGCAACCACGCTTCTACATGCCGATTCGTTTGGTGCAGCGGTAGAGGCGCTGGAAATTCGACCTGATAATTTTGTTCTCATTGCCACGAATAATCAGGATCGTGAAGCTCTCGATAAACTCATTGAACAGCCCATTGCATGGTTGGGGTTACTGGCAAGTCGCCGCAAGGTTCAGCTTTTCCTGCGTCAATTGCGTGAGAAAGGCGTGGCTGAAGAGCATATTGCCCGTTTACATGCACCGGTTGGTTATAACATTGGTGCGGAAACGCCGCAGGAGATCGCCATCAGCGTGTTGGCAGAAATATTACAGGTGAAAAATAACGCGCCGGGCGGGTTGATGATGAAACCTTCGCATCCTTCCGGGCATCAACTGGTGGTGATTCGTGGCGCGGGAGACATTGCCAGTGGAGTGGCGTTACGTCTGTATCATGCGGGTTTTAAAGTGATCATGCTGGAAGTTGAAAAGCCGACGGTGATTCGTTGTACCGTAGCGTTTGCCCAGGCCGTGTTCGACGGTGAAATGACAGTTGAAGGTGTTACTGCTCATTTGGCTTCGATCCCTGCGGAGGCGATGAAACTGACTGAGCGAGGATATATCCCGGTAATGGTGGACCCTTCCTGTTCGCTGCTTGATGAACTGAAACCGCTGTGCGTGGTAGATGCCATTCTGGCGAAACAGAATTTGGGTACGCGTGTGGACATGGCACCGGTAACAATTGCGCTCGGGCCTGGTTTTACCGCAGGAAAAGATTGCCATGCGGTTATTGAAACAAACCGTGGGCACTGGCTGGGACAGGTGATCTACTCCGGTTGTGCGCAGGAGAATACCGGTGTTCCAGGTAATATTATGGGGCATACCACCCGGCGGGTTATTCGCGCTCCGGCGGCGGGTATCATGCGCTCGAATGTGAAATTAGGCGATCTGGTAGAAGAGGGTGATGTTATTGCCTGTGTTGGCGATCATGAAATTAAAGCGCCGTTGGCCGGTATGGTGAGAGGCTTGCTGAACGATGGGCTGGCTGTCGTCGGCGGTTTTAAAATCGGTGATATCGACCCTCGTGGCGAAACGGCTGATTTCACCAGCGTTTCTGATAAAGCCCGGGCGATTGGTGGTGGTGTACTTGAGGCGTTAATGATGTTGATGCACCAGGGCGTTAAAGCGACGAAAGAAGTACTGGAAGTGGCTTAAATGAAAACGGCCGGATGGCATCGCCACCCGGCCTTTAACTTACTGGCAAATCACCGTTCCGGTTTTACCTTCAATCCCTTCTTTCGCTTTGCTTAACACGGTAATCAGCGCTTCGCGGCCTGCGCGAGAGCGAGCAAATGACGCGGCGGCTTCCACTTTCGGCAGCATCGAACCTTTAGCAAAATGCCCCTCATCAATAAAGCGTTCTGCATCGGCCAATGACAGGCGGTCGAGCCACTGTTCATTCTCTTTACCAAAATTAATTGCTACTTTCTCTACCGCAGTAAGAATGATCAGCATATCGGCATCGATCATTTCTGCTAAACGGGCGCTGGCCCAGTCTTTATCGATAACCGCGCTGGCACCGCGCAGATGGTTACCTTCACGAATCACCGGAATACCGCCACCGCCAACGGTGATTACGACCTGGCCGGAATCTACCAGAGCTTTTACCGTCTCTTTTTCAATAATATCAACTGGTTTTGGCGAAGCGACGACACGACGATAGCCACGACCCGCATCTTCTTTCAGGGTGTAACCCTGTTTTGTCAGTTGTTCTGCTTCCTGCTCGGTAAAGAATGAGCCGATCGGTTTGGTCGGATTGAGGAATGCCGGATCGTTAGCGTCGACTTCAACTTGGGTAACCAGCGTTGCAACGGGTTTATTAATGCCACGAGAAAGCAGTTCTTCCCGTAAGGCGTTTTGCAGATCGTAACCAATATATCCCTGGCTTAAGGCGACACAGACAGACATCGGCAGCATAGGCGAATGCGCTTCCGTTTTTGCGGCAGCTTCGAATGCCTGGTTAATCATGCCCACCTGTGGCCCATTACCATGAGTGACGATAACTTCATGCCCTTGGGCAATTAAATCAACAATTGCCTGAGACGTAATTTTTACCGCTTTCATTTGTCCGGCCAGATCATCGCCCAGCGCATTCCCGCCTAGGGCGAGAACAATTTTCTTACTCATTTTTCCTCACTCATCATTCTTGATTGTGTATAGATCCCTGGCAGTGGTTAGAACACGGGAGGGACAAACGGTTTGCGTCGCAGGAAACGTCCCCGTCCGGCTTTGCCTGTAAAGGTGCCGTCACAGAAAATCGTTTCACCACGGGATAGGGTTCTGACAATTGCACCCTGGCAGGTAAAGCCCTCCCAGGGCGAGTAGTCAGCATTGTCGTGGAGATGGCGATGCTGAATTTGCTGGCTCTGATGTGGATCTATAATCACTACGTCACCATCTGAACCGGGCGCTAATGTTCCTTTTTGTGGCCACAGGCCAAACAGTCTGGCGGGCATTGCACTGGTTAATTCAACAAAACGCTCCGGTGTGATACGCCCGGTCATTACGCCGCTGGAGAACAGCAACTGCATACGATTCTCCACACCGGGAAGGCCATTTGGGCAACGGCTGAAATCACCTTTGGAAATCTGCTGGCGCTGGGCCATTGAGAAGGTGCAGTGATCGGTCGCCACCACGTCAATCGCACCATCGCTGATGCCGCACCACAGCTTGTCCTGCTCGCGAACGTTGCGCAGCGGTGGGCTAAGAATAAATTTCATGCCGTCTTCTGCGTCATAACTACGTTCGTCGAGCAGAAGATATTGCGGACAAGTTTCAACCCAGACAGGCTGGCGGTTCGCGCGGGCAAGGCGCAGATAATCCAGGCCTAAGCCGTTAGACAGGTGGACGATATAGAGCGGTACGTTACCGGCAAGTTTTGCCAGGTTGATCATTCGGGCGATGGCTTCCGCTTCGCACTCCAGCGGTCGACTCAATGCGTGATAGCGCGGCGCGGTTAGCCCGGCAGCGATAAACTCCGCCCGCTTACTGGCGATAGCAGCATCATTTTCCGGGTGTACGGTGGTTAGCGCGCCGGACTCATGCAAACGGCGTAACGCCTGTAACACTTCGTCATCGTTGAGTTTGTATTGATAGGTTAAATAGAGTTTAAAACTAGTCAGCCCTTCTTCGACCATCATCGGAATTTCATCGAGGATAGCGTGATTGATATGCTGGATAACACCGTGAAAGCTGTAGTCGATGACCGCTTTATGGGCGGCATAACCACGATAAACTTCCAGTTGATGGCGTAACCGGCAGCCGTTTGGGCCAAATCCCATATGGTCAATAATGGTTGTTGTACCGCCACACGCAGCCGCGCGGGTGCCGGTAAAAAAATCATCACAACTGCGCGCAATGCCGACATCAATATTAAAATGCGTATGGACATCCACGCCGCCTGGGAAAACGTAACAGCCAGTGGCATCAATTTCTTCATAAGGGAGCTGCGGCGAAATATCGTTACCTAACTGGCGAACAATCCCGCTTTCAATCAGCAAATCCTGCTTTGCTTGCCCATCAGCGTTAACAACAGTGCCGTTTTTGATCAATACACGCATAGCAAACTCCAGAAACCCTCCGGCGAACCGGAGGGGAATAAGTGATGAATAATTATTCGGTTGCCAGCCAGCTTAATGGGATTGCCGCATACATAGCGGCACAGGTTACCAGGTGAGATTTCCAGGTTTTTTCGTTTGGCGCGTGCGCTTCAGGTTCTTTACCGGGGCCAAAGCCGATAACCGGAATACCGTGACGGCCCATGATGGAGACGCCGTTAGTTGAGAATGTCCACTTATCAACGACCGGTGCTTTGCCGAACAGCCCTTCGTAGGCATTCACTAGCGCTTTAACGGTGAAGTGATCTTCTTCTACTTTCCAGGTCGGGAAGTAGCATTCGGTTGGGTAAACCAGACCAGTCCAGGACGGACGGTCGTAGTTGTACATAGAAACGACTGCGTTGGCTTTCTGTACCGCAGGCAGCGCGCGGATTTCTTCCAGTGCACCTTCCCATGTTTCGCCCCAGGTCAGACGACGGTCAATAGAAACTGCGCAACTGTCTGCGACAGCGCAACGACTTGGGGAGGTAAAGAAGATTTCGGAAACGGTCAGCGTACCTTTACCGAGAAATTCGTCATAGCCCAGACGTTGGGACAGTTCTTGTAATTCGCCAAGAATTGGGCCCATTTTGAAAATGGCGTTATCTCCGCGTTCTGGTGCAGAACCGTGGCAGCTAACACCCTGAACATCAACACGAATTTCCATACGACCGCGCTGACCACGGTAGACCTGGCAGTCGGTCGGTTCAGTACTGACCACAAATTCCGGACGAATACCGGATTGTTCAATAATGTACTGCCAGCACAGACCGTCGCAGTCTTCTTCCTGCACTGTCCCCGTTACCAGCAGGGTGTATTCATCTTCCAGCCCCAGATCTTTGATGATTTTACCGGCATAAACCATAGACGCCATGCCGCCTTCCTGGTCAGAAGTACCGCGACCGCCGATCAGTTCATCAGTTTCCATACCTTCGTACGGGTCGAATTCCCAGTTTTTGATGTTGCCAATACCGACGGTGTCGATGTGAGCATCCATTGCAACCAGACGCGGGCCGTGGCCGATATAACCGAGAACGTTGCCCATCGGGTCGATTTCAACTTTATCGAAACCTACTTTTTCCATCTCTTCTTTAATACGATGCACTACGCGTTTTTCATCGCAACTTTCGCTGGGAATCGCAACCATATCGCGCAGGAAGCGGGTCATGTCTGCCTGGTAATCTTTTGCTTTTTCAAGAATCAGTTTGAATGGAATATTCTTAGCCATTATTTTTCTCCAGATTTTTGACTCCCCGTTTGGCGGGGAGCTATTTCCAATAGGGTGATTATGGTGCTACAGAGTGTTTGCCTTCCCAGACAACTTCGCGGTAGTGCTTCACGTCAGTGTCGCCTTCAGTGCTGATAACCAGCACCACGGCATCTTTGTTCAGCGCCAGTTTTTCCATCAGACTTTGACGTTGCGGGTGATAATGAACAGCCGCAAGAACGCCTAAACCGACAGCGCCAGATTCACCGGAGATGATGCGCGGATCGTTGCCGTAGGGATTACCCAGCACGCGCATACCTAATGCGGCAACGCTGTCCTGGCAGGAGATGAATTGGGTGGCACAGTTACGTAAGATTTCCCAACCCAGCGGATTCGGTTCGCCGCAGGCCAGGCCCGCCATGATGGTGGCCATATCGCCGCCAACGTTAACGATGTCGCCTTTGACGCCAGAGCGATAAATACAGTCAGCTTTGTCAGGTTCAACAATGATGCTGTGCAGATTTTGAGGACTATAGACATCCACCAGATATCCCAGCACGCCGCCGGCCATTGCGCCGACGCCAGCCTGCAGCAGGACGTGAGTTGGCGTAACGCCCATTTCACGCATTTGCTCAACAGCCTCATCCGCTAATGTGGCGTAGCCCTGCATGATCCAGGTTGGGATTTTGGTATAGCCTTCCCAGGCGGTATCTTGTACGACTTCCCAGCCGTGTTGCTGAGCGTGTTGCATAGTCAGGCGGACGGTATCGTCATAATTCATGTCGGTGACGATGCACTCGGCGCCGAGGTTCAGAATGGCGTCTACACGCTCCTGAGCAGAACCTTTCGGCATGTAAATCACCGCGTTTTGACCGAGTTGTTGAGCAGCCCAGGCAACACCGCGCCCGTGGTTGCCGTCGGTGGTGGTGGCGAAGGTCATCTTTTCGCCAATGGCATTTTTCAGATGCTCAAATGACAGTGTTTCGATATCCAGATGATATTTTTCGCACAGTAACTGAGCGATAGCGTACGCACCGCCGAGCATTTTGAAGGCGTTCAGACCGAAGCGTTTTGATTCGTCCTTAACGAGAATTTTCTTTACACCAAAAAGAGTTGCGAGATCGTCCAGCGCACAAAGCGGTGTTGGGCGATAGCCAGCAATTTTCTGGTGAAACTGGCGCGCCAGTTTTGCCTGGTTTTGCGAAAAGAGCGGTGATGTTTCGCCGTTGAAAAATTTGTTATCGACGATATCAACCTTCAATGAGAAAACGGACATATCCTATCCTTTTGGCCTCTGGAAATAGAGAGCCGACCTGCCGATCGGCTCGAGGGGTTATTTCACGCGTTCTTGCGCTTCTTTCAGCAGTTGTTCGAGCAGTGCACCAGGTTTGGAATATTTACGGGAAAGGATCATCGCGGCGATGATATAGGGTTTCCAACTGGCTTCTTTGTAGGTAGCGATACGGTATTTTTCGAATACGCCTTCCGTGACTTCACCTTCTTTGCAGGATACGCCGCTAATATCGGCTGGCAGACAGTGCATATACAGGGCTTCACCGTCGCGGGTGAGTTCCATCATCTCTTCAGTGCAATGCCAGTCTTTATGTTGCGCGTTCTGTGCCAGGCACTGTTTTTCCAGTGCTTTTAAGCCTTCGTGATCGTTCGCGCGCAGCAGTTCAGTTCGCTCTTCCATCACTTTATAAGGTGCCCATGACTTCGGATAAACGATGTCTGCGTCTTTGAATGCTTCTTCCATGCTGGTGACCTGACGGAAGCTACCGCCGGATGCTTTAGCGTTGTTTTTAGCCACTTCAACGACATCCGGAATCAGGTCATAGCCTTCCGGATGAGCCAGGGTGACATCCATACCGAAGCGAGTCATCAGGCCGATAATGCCTTGCGGTACAGAGAGCGGTTTACCGTAGCTTGGGGAATACGCCCAGGTCATGGCGATTTTTTTACCTTTCAGGTTTTCCAGTGAACCAAAGTGTTCACGTAACCATGCCAGGTCGGCCATAGACTGAGTCGGGTGGTCGATATCGCATTGCAGGTTAACTAAAGCCGGACGTTGCGGCAGTACGCCCTGTTTGTAGCCGTCGTCAAGCGCGGCTCCCACTTCACGCATATAGGCGTTGCCTGCCCCCAGATACATATCGTCACGAATACCGATAGCATCGGCACAGAAGGAGATCATATTGGCCGTTTCACGAACGGTTTCGCCGTGCGCAATTTGTGATTTACCTTCATCAAGATCTTGCTGCGCCAGGCCGAGCAGATTAAGCGCGGAAGCATAAGAAAAACGGGTGCGGGTAGAGTTGTCGCGGAATACGGAAATACCTAATCCACTATTAAAGACTTTGGTCGAGATGTTTTCAGCACGCAGTGCTTTTAACGCTGCGGCAACGTCCAGTACTTGTTTCAGTTCATCTGGCGTCTGTTCCCACGTTAACAAAAAATCTTTCTCGTGAAGGTGAGAGGTCAGCGAATTGATATCCTTAATCAGCTCATTAACAGTTTTCATCATAAAGTCCCGATAGTGGAATGACAGGCAAAGTGGTTTATTTCACTGTGACATGCCAATGTGATTGGTGTTTTCACAGCTATACCAGGAACTAACAATAAACATGCCAGAATTATCTGCATGGTTATGAAATGCTAATTTAACGAATAATGTGTGGGTTTGATCACAAATTATTGATGTGCTATGGAACATCAAAATATACGGAAACGATTGGCTTTTTTTATGCAGTTATTTATTTGCTGCTAAGCATCAGAAATAAGATAAAGAGGCAGGTAAATCGTCGTCAGTTTGATAAATGCACTCCCGTAATTCTCATATTGATATAGAAATGTGATATTACTTCCATAATTTCATTAGAAAATGATAAAAATCCTATGTTTTTAGCAAAGCTATATTTGTCTGAGTTAATATCGTCATGACCTGTGAACCATCAACGTCTTCAATGATCGACTTTTAAGTGATTCTGGAAGGTAAAGCTATGGAGCTTGTTTCTACGCAGTCAGTATTGATGCAAATTCAACCAACAATTCAGCGTTTTGCCAGAATGCTAGCCAGCGTTTTGCAGCTTGAGGTTGAGATCGTTGATGAAAACTTGTGCCGCGTCGCTGGAACTGGCGCATATGGGAAATTTCTTGGTCGCCAGTTGAGTGGCAACTCGCGCTTGCTCCGCTATGTCCTCGAAACCAAAACCGAAAAGGTTGTGACACAATCTCGCTTCGATCCCCTTTGTGAAGGTTGCGACAGTAAAGAGAGTTGTCGTGAAAAGGCATTTCTGGGCACGCCTGTTATTCTACAGGAACGCTGTGTCGGGGTAATAAGTTTGATTGCTGTTACTCATGAGCAACAAGAACATATCAGTGATAATTTACGCGAATTTTCAGATTACGTTCGCCATATATCGACTATTTTTGTTTCAAAGCTTCTGGAAGATCAGGGGCCAGGAGATAATATAAGTAAAATATTCGCTACCATGATTGATAATATGGATCAGGGAGTATTAGTTATTGATGAAGACAATCGTGTTCAGTTTGTTAACCAGACTGCATTAAAAACTCTCGGTGTTGCTCAAAATAATATGGTTGGGAAACCTGTTCGTTTCAGGCCATTAACATTTGAGAGTAATTTTACTCATGGCCATATGCAGCATATCGTTTCGTGGGATGATAAAAGTGAATTGATAATTGGTCAGTTGCATAACATACAGGGCCGACAGTTATTTTTAATGGCATTTCACCAATCTCATACCAGTTTTTCCGTGGCGAATGCCTCTGATGAACCGCATATTGAACAATTAGTTGGCGAATGCCGGGTTATGCGGCAATTAAAACGACTCATTAGCCGCATTGCGCCTAGCCCATCCAGTGTTATGGTCGTTGGTGAAAGTGGCACCGGGAAAGAAGTGGTGGCTCGCGCAATCCATAAGCTGAGTGGACGGCGGAACAAACCATTTATTGCTATCAACTGTGCGGCGATTCCGGAGCAGCTTCTGGAGAGTGAGCTGTTCGGTTATGTTAAAGGCGCATTTACTGGCGCTTCAGCCAACGGCAAAATAGGGTTGATTCAGGCGGCGAATACAGGCACGTTGTTTCTTGATGAAATTGGCGATATGCCATTGATGTTGCAGGCTAAATTACTGCGAGCTATTGAGGCGCGTGAAATCCTGCCGATTGGTGCCAGTAGTCCAATACAGGTCGACATCCGCATCATTTCTGCAACCAACCAGAATTTAGCCCAGTTCATTGCCGAAGGTAAATTTCGCGAAGATCTCTTCTACCGACTCAATGTCATTCCTTTAACTTTGCCACCGCTGCGTGAACGTCAGGAAGATATTGAACTGCTGGTGCATTACTTTTTACATCTACATACCCGTCGTTTGGGATCGGTTTACCCAGGTATTGCTCCCGATGTTGTGGAGTTACTGCGTAAGCATTATTGGCCAGGGAACCTGCGAGAGTTAAGCAATCTGATGGAATATCTGGTCAACGTTGTTCCTTCTGGTGAAGTCATTGACAGCACGCTTTTGCCACCCAATCTGGTAAATAACGGTGCGATGGAGCAAAGTGAGATGCCAGAAGCTTGCGAGGCACATTTGGCACTTGATGATACTGGCGGCACGGCGCTGGAGGAGATGGAAAAACAGATGATACGCGAGGCGCTTTCACGTCATAACAGCAAGAAGCAAGTCGCTGATGAACTGGGTATCGGCATTGCTACCCTCTATCGTAAGATTAAAAAATATGAGTTGTTAAGCGTGTAACCACGGTAAATCCGGCCTGAATTCAGGCCGGATTTCGTTTTACTTCGTTTCTTCGCAGTCCAGTACTGTATTCACAATCATCTGATAACCGGTGCAGCGACAGAGATTTCCCGCCAGGCCACGACGAATCTCCGTAATGGTTAATGGTTTCTCTCGTGGTTTCGCCAGCATTGCCGTGGTGGCCATAATCAGCCCTGGCGTACAAAAGCCACACTGCACTGCGCCGGATTTCGCATAAGCCTGTTGAACATGAGAAAGTTTGCCACCTTTTGCTTCGCCTTCCAGCGTGCGGATCTCTTTTCCTTCAGCCCATGCGGCCAGGTATAAACAACTGTCGATTGCCGTTCCGTCAACCAGTACTGTACAGGCACCGCATTCGCCAACGCAGCAACCTTGCTTGACACTAAGCAGTCCTTGTTCGCGGAGCATCTCCGAAAGTGGCATTCCTGGTGCGGCGTGAAGCTGAAAAGGCATACCGTTAATGACACATTCAATGATAATACTTTTGCTGTGATTCATTGCAATGTTCCCCCCGCCGCGGCGACGGCTTCGCTAATGACTTTTTTGGTCATCGTCTGGATGAGATGCAGACGAAACTCTTTACTTGCACGCCAGGAAGAACGCGGGGCGACATCCTGTAGGACTGATTCGCTAATAGCTTCCAGCGTTTGCTGAGTTAATGGCGCGTTTTGTGCAGCCTGTTCAGCATGTTGGCAGCGAATCGGCGTTGGTGCGGCAACACCAAATGCCAGGCGTAATTCACTGAAATTGCCGTTGTCCAGGCGGCAATGAGCAGCGCAACCGATGGTTGAAATATCCATCGCGTCGCGCATGGCATATTTAAAATGCGCGCTACCTGCATGTTCTTTCGGCTGCGGTGGGAAATGAAATGCGACAAGGATTTCATCATGCTCAAGGGAAACCTTGCCCGGCCCGGTATGAAAGCCGTTAATCGGGACGAAGCGAACACCGCGCGGGGAGTGGATCTCCAACTTCGCGTCATATATCAGTGTTGGCGTGGCTGAGTCTGCGCTGGTGGCACCGTTGCAAATATTTCCACCGTAGGTCGCGACGTTACGGATCTGCGGCCCGGCAATTGACGAAGCCGCAGCACATAACGCCGGGAGATGACGCTGGGTTAATAGATTTTCAATTAACTGGGTAAAGGTCGTCGCGGAACCGATTCGTAGCGCGCCATCTTCCGCCAGCGTAATCCCCCGAAGCTCTGCCAGATTGTGGATATCAACAATATGACGGTAACGGTCATTGTGATGGTGGAGCTGAATCAGCACGTCAGTGCCACCGGCGAGCAGTTTGGCCTGCGGATTGTGAGTCAGCAGGTTGATGGCATCGGCAAGGGTGGTTGCGCGATGGTAAGATGCAAAATCAAACATGATGTTATCCTCAAATCAATCCTGCCAGATGGAACTCTTCGTATAACCGTTTTGGCGTCAGCGGCAGGGTATTGATTGCAACACCGGTAGCCATTTTCACCGCGTTACGAATCGCAGCGGCGACAGGAATTATTGGCGGCTCACCCAGTGACTTATGTCCGTATGCGGATTGTGGTTCATTGATTTCGACAAACGCGCTTTCCAGTTGTGGCAGATCCGGCATGGTCGGCATTTTGTAATCCAGCAGATTGGGGTTACGTACCACACCACTTTTCGCATCGATAATCATCTCTTCAAATAACGCCCAGCCAATGCCCATTCCCATTCCGCCGTGTACCTGACCTTCAGCCAGCAGCGGGTTAAGAATATGGCCCGAATCATGGACGTTGAGGATGCGATTGATGGTCACTTTACACAGCGCAATATCAACCGTCAGATCAACAAAAGTACAGCCAAATGCCGGTGGGTTAGTGGTGGTTTTGATCGAGCTTTCAGCAGAAAGTTGCCCGCCGCGCTCAGGATGATAAAAAGCATCCATCGCCAGATCTTTTAACGACAGCAATGGCTCTTCCGGCCTTTTAACCAGCGCGATATGGCCTTTTATCAGTGTCAGATTCATCGCTGACTGATGTAGCATTACAGCGGCATGAGCGATGATTTTCTCTTTCAATAGCAATGCAGCACTGCGTAACGCAGGCGCGGCAACATAGCTCTGGCGTGAAGCAAACGCACCTGGATCGAATGGCGTAATATCGGTATCTTGTGTCGAAATCACGCGGACATCGCTGACCGGAACACCCACGGTTTCAGCCACCATTTGCGAGAACACAGTGTCGGCACCCTGACCGATTTCCGTAGCGCCGCTTTGCACGTTGATAGTTCCATCCTGATTCATCAACAAGCGTGCGCCCGCGATTTCTACACCAACAGGCCAGGTGTTAGAGGTGTAGCTAAAACAGGCAACGCCAACGCCGCGGCGCAAATTGCCTTGCAGGTTCTGGCACTCTGCACGTCGTTTTTCCCATTCAAAGATTTCCCGCCCTTTTTCCAGACACTCAGGTAATCCGGCACTGTAAATGCGTTTTCCAGTGAGTGGATTTGCATCGCCTTCACGGGCGGCATTACGTAAACGAATTTCTACCGGGTCAAGATCTAACGCGGTAGCGGCGTCATCCAGCATTGATTCGACGGCAAAAACGACTTGTGGTGCGCCATAACCACGCATTGCGCCAGCCGAGGGTAGATTGGTATAGCAGGTCTTTGAGCTGTAAGCGTAGGCGCAACGAGGATAAAGATACGCGACTTTGTTACCACCTGCGGAAGCAATGGAATGGCCGTGAGAGGCATAAGCACCCGTGTTGGACAGAACATCCAGACTATAGCCTTTCAGCGTACCATCGTGGTTAACCCCCATTTTCCCGTCAATGGTAAAAGCGTGGCGGGTACGGGTCGCCAGGAAACACTCTTCACGACTAAGGGAAACTTTCACCGGAATACCGCCGAGCTTGCTGGTCAGGAATGCCGCCATTGGCTCCTCCAGCACATCTTGTTTATTACCAAAACCTCCACCGACAAACGGTTTGATTACCCGCACGCATGACCAGGGAATATCCAACGCCTGACCGACAACGCGGCGAACAATGTGCGGGATCTGCGTACTGGAGACGATGGTAATTCGCGCGTCATCCTCCATCCACGCCAGCGATGTCACACTTTCCATGTGGCAATGTTGAATGACGGGGGTCTGATAGTGTCCCTGCACCTGGTAATCGGCGGCATCGATTGTTTGCTGGACATTGCCCGTAGACATCGTGCTTTGCTTAAGCAAATTACCGCGGCTGTGAATTTTAGCGGCGTCTTCTGCAAGTGCCGCTTCTGGTGTGGTGATAACGGGTAATTCTTGCCACTCAATACTGACTAATTGCGCTGCTTTTTCTGCTGTGAGTTCATCTCGGGCCACGACGATGGCAACGGCATCACCATGATGGCGAACATGGCGAGTTAACAGTGCGCGATCGGCGGTATCGCGTTTATTTTCGTCAAGTGTCCAGGCATGCCCTGCCGTGGCGAATGGGATATCCGGTACATCTTCCCAGGTAAAAATAGCCAGTACGCCAGGCAGACTTCTGGCTTGTTCATCATTAATACTTACGGCATAACCATGTGCGATAGGACTACGTACATATTTCGCGTAACACATGCCCGCCATAACATAATCGTCAGTATATCGTGCCCGCCCGGTAACCTTAGCAATGGCATCTACGCGCATACATGATTCACCTGTAGCGGTTGCTTCCCGCGCTTCCATAGAAATCCCCTTGATTTGAACATTTGGTTCTTATGGCAATGATTTAGTCTTTGAAGGCAAGAATTACGCCAGAAACGACTATAAGCATGAGGGGAGGGGGGAAGTGTGATGTTGTTAATAAAACGCCAGGGATAATGTGGTTTTTATCAGCAAAGCAAGAGAGTGCTGTGTATCAATATGAGTGTGATAAAAATCATTGTGATAAATGAATATTAGGAGGCAGTCATGATGCTTTCTTTTTCGTTATGATGTACTAATGGTGGTTATCCTATCCTAATAGATTCATTAACAATTCTTGATTTGTACATCCATTTTCCGAGCAATGGATTGGGTATCTGACAGGTGACTGCTATGATATAGCGTCTTGTTTTTTGAGCGAGGAAAGATTTTGAGCGCAGGACGCCCGAATAAAAAAATGCTGGGTATCGTGATGCTGTTATCGGCTGGACTGCTTCTGGCGGGCTGTTCGGGTAGCAAATCATCAGACACAGGAACGTATTCCGGCTCCGTTTACACCGTGAAACGGGGGGATACGCTTTATCGCATTTCACGCACCACGGGAACAAGCGTAAAAGAACTTGCCCGACTCAACGGCATTTCTCCCCCCTATACCATCGAAGTAGGCCAAAAGTTGAAACTTGGTGGGGCAAAAAGCAACCGCAGTTCGCGGAAATATACCGCCAAATCAACGACGAAAACAGCGTCAGTAACGCCGCCGCCAGTGGTTCCGAAATCTTCATGGCCACCTGTTGGACAACGTTGCTGGTTATGGCCAACGAGTGGAAAAGTTATCATGCCTTACTCAATGGCAGATGGCGGCAATAAAGGGATTGATATTGCTGCAGCGCGCGGGACGCCAATATACGCAGCCGGTGCCGGTAAGGTGGTGTATGTCGGTAACCAATTACGCGGCTACGGTAATCTCATCATGATAAAACACAGTGAAGATTACATCACAGCCTACGCTCATAACGACACGATGCTGGTAAACAATGGGCAAAGCGTTAAGGCTGGGCAAAAGATAGCGACGATGGGCAGTACTGATGCAGAATCCGTGCGGTTACATTTCCAGATTCGTTACCGTGCTACGGCAATTGATCCTTTGCGCTACTTGCCGCCACAGGGCAGCAAACCAAAGTGTTGATGGTGAATTAATCAGCAGTCAGTAGCAAGACACTTGCTAAGAAGAGCGTAAGGTTTATAATGCCTTACGCATCTCAAAGCGGGCGTAGTTCAATGGTAGAACGAGAGCTTCCCAAGCTCTATACGAGGGTTCGATTCCCTTCGCCCGCTCCAGTTTTTTTACGCCCTCATATATTATTTCTTTATAATGCATCAAGCTACCGCATATTGATTATTAAAATCGATAGTATTGTTATAATTTGTCAATTGCCTTAGTTTTTGGATGTTGTTAATAATAGCTAAATGGTGTTCTTTCTCTGTGCCGTGATAAGAGAGTACGCTTTTTTTATTCTGCATTGTAGAGACATATGCATCAATGGATTTTTTTATTACCGCAGTTTTATGTATTTTTGGTTCAAGTAACAGTGATTGTTCTATACAAGAGATTGCATCCTCAATTCTTTCATTATATATGTTTACCAGTGACTTATAGTAGTATAGGGAAGCGACATCTAATATTTTTATTTGTGCATGATCAAAAAAAATACGTGATGTTGTTGCTTGTCCGGAAAGACCAGTTATCAGCCCCATAATTCCTAATATCTTACCATCAAAAATAGCTTTATCTGATACCTTATCTATAAATTCTAATGCCTTTTGAGTAGCATGTTTATGTTCATATATACCATGAAGAGCCAGAGACATATGGCATTCAGCTAACAGACAATAGCATTCATTTATTAATAACTGAGCATTGTATTTTTTTATCAGGTTTTCAAATATAGTTATTGCTTTGACAATGCTTTCTGGTGTGAACTCATTTAGTGCATTTTTCCCAGCAGACATTTCTTTGGATAAAACATGCTCATTAGATGATTCGTTTTGGCTAATCAATCCTGGTGCAGTTTCAGGAGCCTTCATGACCATATACAAGTTACTTATTATAAATTGTGATATTTTTTGTATATCATCAGCCTGAAGATGAGTGCTGGCAACAAGATAAAAACTTTTTGCATCGATCACCTCAACATATAAGCTGTTTGATGTGTCATGTTGGTTAATCCTTCCTGTTATAAAATAATCTGGTTTGAATCTGGCCAGAAAAGCTGTTTGGGATTTATTATCTATACAATACTGGGTTGCAGCCATTGGGTATATATATAGGTTATCGTTTTTTTTATTTGAAATGAACTGTATAAGCTCTTGATTAAGTGTTAATGGATCCTGGTGGCTGTGAGACGTTGTAAATGGGAATAAAGCAATAGTGCTTCCTGCTTCATTATATTGATTTCCTTTTATTTTGAATACTTGTCCACTGAATCGGTAACCTTTTCTATATATGGTTTCTATACAACGGGTATAACCAATTTGTTCAAAAATACATCTTAATGAATATATACAACGTGTAAGGGACTCATCACTTACAATTACATTTTTCCACACGGATTCGATGATCATATCTTTTGATACAACATTGCCAGCAGATTCAAGCAATACAAATAATACACCTAGCTCTTTGGGGGGAATGTAAGATTGCTCATTCCCTTTAGTAAGAATACCATCTTCTGTCAGTATTATCCCATCAGGGAAATGATATGAAAATTTAATTTCTAAATCCATTAGCTAACCTCTGTGAATTTTATGGCTATTTGCGTCCTGCATGAGTAATAGATATGACTGATACTCATATATATTTCATTAAACTGTATATGACTTTGTATATACAAAATTCCCATGACTGTTGGCATTAATTTATGCAGAATTGCTTTGAATGTAATCTGAAATATTCTTAAGTAATGCATGTTAATCATGTATGTGTATAACTAATTGAAATACAT
>NZ_PTSN01000014.1:0-149956 GCF_002965865.1 Escherichia sp. MOD1-EC6098 | reverse complement strand
CCTGCCCGTGGCGTTACTACAACGATCGCGATGTACGCACAATCGTTGAGCTGGGGAAAGCCATAGACTTCGATGCCAGAACGGCTATTCCATTCGAAGGTGAGCGCCATAATGCACTTGATGACGCCCGTTACCAGGCAAAATACGTTTCAGTTATCTGGCAAAAACTGATCCCGAGTCAGGCTGATTCTTAATGTTCAACTGTCGCCGGTTGTGACTGGTATTCTGCAACCGGCGCTCGTCTGATGTAAGAGATAAAGAAATCGATGAGCGAAGTAATCATGATTGTCTCTCCCGGCAAATGGGTATCCGAAGAGCAGTTAATTGCGCTGAAAGGAATAAAAAAAGGTACGTTAAAAAAGGCTCGGGAAAAATCGTTTATGGAAGGAAGGGAATATAAGCATGTCGCTCATGACGGTATGCCATGGGATAACAGTCCATGCTTTTACAACCTGGAAGAAATTGATCGCTGGATTGAGCGCCAGGCATCAGCGAGACCAAGACGTCATCTTACTTGACTAAAAGCCACACTAACTAATGAGAGAAGTTGAAATGAAATATCCGACAGGCGTGGAAAACCATGGAGGGAAATTACGTATCTGGTTTGTTTATAAAGGCGTAAGAGTCAGGGAAAATCTGGGGGTTCCTGACACAGCAAAAAACAGGCGCGTTGCAGGTGAACTACGCGCCTCTGTTTGTTACGCAATAAAAACTGGTGTTTTCGACTATGCAAAACAGTTTCCCTCCTCACGCAATCTGGAAAAATTTGGTGAGGCCCGACAAGATTTAACCATAAAAGAACTGGCTGAAAAATTTCTGGCACTGAAAGAAACTGAAGTCGCCAAAACATCACTCAACACATACCGTGCCGTCATCAAAAATATCCTGAGCATAATCGGTGAAAAAAATCTTGCCTCATCGATTAATAAAGAAAAATTACTGGAGGTTCGTAAAGAGCTACTGACTGGATACCAGATCCCCAAAAGTAACTATATTGTTACACAACCAGGGAGATCGGCTGTAACTGTAAATAATTACATGACAAATCTTAACGCCGTGTTCCAGTTTGGTGTTGATAACGGTTACCTGGCAGATAATCCGTTTAAGGGGATCTCGCCATTAAAGGAATCAAGAACCATTCCGGATCCTCTTTCGCGGGAGGAATTTATCCGTCTTATCGATGCGTGCAGAAATCAGCAAGCAAAAAATTTATGGTGTGTTTCTGTTTATACTGGCGTTCGCCCTGGTGAGCTGTGTGCACTTGGATGGGAGGACATAGATCTGAAAAATGGAACAATGATGATCAGGAGAAATTTAGCAAAAGACCGTTTCACGGTACCAAAAACACAGGCGGGAACCAATCGGGTCATTCATCTTATTAAGCCAGCAATCGACGCTCTCCGGAGTCAGATGACATTAACGAGACTGAGCAAAGAGCATATCATTGATGTTCACCTCAGAGAGTATGGCAGAACAGAAAAACAAAAATGCACCTTTGTTTTTCAACCTGAAGTGTCAGCGAGAGTAAAAAATTATGGTGACCATTTTACCGTTGACTCAATAAGGCAGATGTGGGACGCAGCGATAAAACGTGCCGGACTCCGCCATCGAAAATCATATCAGTCGAGACATACTTATGCCTGCTGGTCGCTGACAGCTGGTGCTAACCCGGCATTTATAGCAAACCAGATGGGCCATGCAGATGCGCAAATGGTATTTCAGGTATACGGAAAATGGATGTCTGAAAACAATAATGCACAGGTAGCTTTGTTAAATACACAGTTAAGTGAGTTTGCCCCAACCATGCCCCATAACGAAGCAATGAAAAATTAATTTAATATTTATCAAATAGTTAACACGCATGACTCTTGAAATCCATAAATTCAAGTGCCGTACCTAACCATCCTGATACCGCTGCCTTCACTAAATCCTTAGTGCTTCTTTCATGTTTTTCTATTGTCATAATTATTATCTCTAAATAAGAGGTAAGATGCGTACTGCTTATCCGCTGTTATTGATATTATTCAGAAAAAGTGAGTAAAACTTTGCAGCAATGCTTTTGATCATTTTCAAATAATGAAATAGCATCAGCGACATGTTGATAATCAAAGGTATGGGTAATTAATTTATCAGGGTTAATTAAACCTTTGCTTAGCCAGTCGATAACCACCGGAAATTTATTGGCATTTAACCGAGAAGAAAAAATAGAGAGTTCCTTGCCGGTAATTCCCTGTTGAATAACTTCAGACGGCTCACTGGAGAATCCCATTAACACAATTCGTGCCGCAGGAGATGCCAGCATAACCGCTTCTTTCAGAATTGATGGATGACAAGCGGCATCAATAATTAATGTTGGTTTAATACCCCTTTCAGCGAATATTTCGCCAAGCGGTGTCTGGCTGTTATTAATCGCCCAATCTGCTCCGCTCTCTTTCGCTTTGTCCAGTCGTTCATCAATGCGATCGGCAACAATCACATTTTTAACGTTATAGACCCCCTTTAATACCTGAACAATAGTCAGACCAATTGGACCTGCGCCATAAACCAGCACGGTGTCATCTTCAGTCGGTTGACCGTGTCCGGTAACGTTCGCCGCAATGGTAAAGGGTTCGATCATTACCGCGAATTTATCAGCCACTGCATCGGGAATTTTCCACGCGTTTTTTGCCGGAACTACCGCATATTCGCTAAAACCGCCGTCGGTGTGAACACCTAATACTGCTAGCGTTGTGCAGACGTTCGGCTTACCAATTGAACACGGATAACAATGTCCGCAACTGACTACCGGATCTACCGCAACACGTTCGCCAACTCTGGTGTTCACTACGCCTTCACCTACGGCATCAATCACGCCAAAAAACTCGTGCCCAATGACGCGCGGATATTTCGCAAATGGATTATGACCGCGATAAATATGACTATCCGATCCACAAATCCCGGCGAGTTTCACTTTTACTCGCACTTCACCCGCTGATGGGGTAGGTATTTCCCGTTCGATAATCGCCAGTTGATTCGGTTTTTCAATTAAGATGCTTTTCATTATTTTACTCCTTACCAGTTCCATAACGTGCCATCTTCCAGACGTGCGACTGGCAGATAAGCAGGTTCGTAGGGATATTTCGCCGCCAGCTTTTCATCGAACTCGATGCCAATACCTGGCTTGTCACCCGGATGCATATAGCCGTTATCGAAGCTCCAGTTGTGCGGGAACACTTCGAGCATTTGTTCTGAGTAGCCCATGTATTCTTGTACGCCAAAATTCGGCACCCACAGGTCAAAGTGCAAAGCCGCAGCCATGCAGACTGGTGACAAATCGGAAGGGCCGTGTGAGCCTGTGCGCACCTGATAAAGCGAAGCAAAATCCGCAATCCGACGCATACCGGTAATGCCGCCTGCATGGGTCAGCGTGGTACGGATATAGTCGATAAGTTGCTCTTCAATGAGCTGTTTGCAGTCCCAAATGCTATTGAAGACTTCACCCACCGCAATTGGCGTGACGGTATGTTGGCGAATCAGACGGAAACACTCCTGGTTTTCTGCGGGGGTCGGATCTTCCATCCAGAACATGCGAAAATCTTCAATGCTTTTACCAAAGCGCGCCGCTTCAATAGGCGTTAAGCGATGATGCATGTCATGCAGCAAATGTTCATCAAAACCAAACTTGTTACGTACCGCGTCGAACAGTTTTGGCATGAAGTCGAGATATTTTTCCGTTGACCACAACTGCTCTTCTGGCCACTGCCCTTTGGTTGCAGGTTCATAGGCCTGCCCTTTTCCTTTGGACATACCGTAAGTCGTTTTCATGCCAGGAATACCGCACTGCACGCGGATGGCCTTGAATCCCAGTTCCTGATGACGGGCATAATCATCCAGTGCCTCATCAATACTGTGACCGGTGGTATGGCAATAGACCATCACCCCTTCGCGAGAGGCGCCGCCGAGTAACTGGTAAAGCGGCATGTTGGCAGCTTTGGCTTTAATGTCCCATAGCGCCATATCAACGGCTGAAATGACCGACATAGTCACCGGACCGCGACGCCAGTAAGCGCCTTTATAGAAAAACTGCCAGATATCTTCGATACGGTGGGCATCGCGGCCTATAAGTTGCGGACACAGGTGATCCTGCAAATAGGACGCAACGGAAAGCTCGCGTCCGTTGAGGGTGGCATCACCAAGACCGGTAATACCGTCCTCGGTGGTGATTTTTAAGGTGACGAAATTACGCCCCGGACAGGTAACAAAAACTTCAGCCCCTACAATCTTCATGTTCTATTCCTTGCATCGCTTATCGTGATGCATGAAATCTACGCAACTGAGCTACTACCATACAAGTATGAAGATCAAAAAAAGCCAGAACGATCACAAAAAAAAGCGCATATTTGCGCCATGAATAGTTCTAAAAATAGTCAAAGCTTATTGTTTTTCAGTGCCCTGACAACACGTATGTCATTGATAATAAAATATCTTATAGACCAGAAAAATCAGGCGCGTCCCCAGCCAGCAACAATAATCAACATACCGCAAAGCGCAATTATCGCGCCTGTCCAGTCGTAGAGACTGAGCTTCACCCCATCCACCACACGCAGCCAAATCAACGCCGTACAGACATAAACGCCACCATAAGCCGCATAAACTCGCCCACTTGCTGCGGGATGTAACGTTAACAGCCAGACAAACAGCGCCAGGGAAATCCCCGCCGGAACCAACAGCCAGACGCTGGCATTTCGTTTCAGCCATAACCAGGGTAAAAAGCAACCCATGATTTCACACAGGGCGGTAACAAAAAACAGTAACGTTGTTTTAATCATCTTTGTCACTTATTGACATCATGTATATTTATAGGGCGACATAATATCATCAACATATACATCCTTCTGTTACGTTTCGTGTTCACAGTGGATCGTGTAAAATCGCCTTTAATCATTCATACAAGGAATGAATCATGAATATCACTCTCTGCAAAAAACTCAGCCTGCTCGCTTTTCTGCTGCCTTGCGCACTGGCATTTAGCGCAACTACTCATGCAGAAACTAACAAACTGGTGATTGAATCTGGCGACAGCGCACAGAGTCGCCAGCAGGCGGCGATGGAAAAAGAGCAATGGAATGACACGCGTAATCTGCGTCAGAAAGTCAACAAACGCACCGAGAAAGAATGGGATAAAGCTGACGCCGCATTCGATAACCGCGATAAATGTGAGCAGAGTGCCAACATTAATGCCTACTGGGAGCCGAATACTTTACGCTGTCTGGACCGTCGTACTGGCCGCGTAATCATCCCCTAACCTGTTATTGATATAAGGAATGTAAGGACACGTTATGACAAGCGCCCACAGTGTTAAGCTACGTCCGCTGGAGCGTGAAGATTTACGCTATGTGCATCAACTCGACAATAACGCCAGCGTAATGCGTTACTGGTTTGAGGAACCCTACGAAGCCTTCGTTGAACTCTCTGATCTGTACGATAAACATATTCACGATCAGAGTGAACGCCGTTTCGTCGTGGAATGTGATGGCGAAAAAGCCGGTCTGGTAGAGCTGGTGGAAATTAACCACGTCCATCGCCGCGCTGAATTTCAGATAATCATCTCCCCGGAATACCAGGGTAAAGGTCTGGCAACCCGCGCCGCGACATTAGCGATGGATTATGGCTTCACTGTTCTTAATCTCTATAAACTTTATCTGATCGTCGATAAAGAGAATGAAAAAGCGATTCATATTTACCGTAAGCTCGGTTTTACGGTCGAAGGTGAACTGATGCATGAATTCTTTATTAACGGTCAATATCGCAATGCCATTCGCATGTGCATATTCCAGCATCAGTATCTGGCGGAACATAAAACGCAGGGGCAGACTCTACTGAAACCGACCGCGCAATAGCATTAATAATAATCAATGGTATTTTTGATGGTGTAAACCCGTTCGACAGCGGGTTTTTCCCCCTCATCCACAATGATTAATTGGCAGTCCACCGGATTGGCGTGGCTGTCATATTCACAGGTCTGCCTGATATTACCAACCTGTTGATTATTCAGCAAAGTAATGGCCGTATAATCGAGTTTTTTGATCGGATCCTTTGACGGTGTCGCGGTGACAGATAACGTTTTGTCGTTGCTTATTGTCGTTTTACCCAGCGGATACCCCTGGCCATCATACCGATACTCCATCTTCATCTGTTTACTGCTGGCTTTAACCACGAAGCCATTATCATCGGTTTCCCAACTCACCCCTGCGGAAGGTAATTCCGCTAACTGACATTTCCCCTGTAAACGTACTCGCTTCTCCAGCGTCTGTGCATCACGGTAATAATTTGCGTCTAACACCAGGGCAACTACAGTATTATTCTCCAGATCCAGCAATTCGAGAGAATCAAAACAGCCTTCCTCCGATAAAGTACCTGAAACGCGCTTCGTTACTTCCCCTTGCTCATTTATTAATGTCTGAGTGAAATCCTTAACCGGACCACGCAGCGGATCAAAATCAAATTCATTAGAGAAACTGGCCATCTCTGGCGTAAAAGAGAGCGTTACTTCTGTGCGGTCACATCCTGTAAGCGTTATCGCGAGCAAACATGGCAGTAATTTGGCATTCACATCAGTCACCTGACAGTAAAGATGATTCTCAATCATAGTAGCAAATACAGTAATTTACACGTGAAATGCTATGCTTAGGTAGTAATATTCATGTAAGGAGCCAATGATGAAAAACGTCGCCTGTAGTGCCGCACTTCTGCTCGCCCTGGCCTCATCCACAGTGCTCGCCGCGTCGGATTCTTGTGAGCGTATAAAAAGCGATATTTCACAGCGCATTATCAATAACGGCGTCCCGGAAAGCAGCTTCACTTTAAGTATTGTGCCGAATGATCAGGTTGATCAGCCTGATTCACAGGTCGTCGGGCATTGTGCCAACGACACGCATAAAATTCTCTATACCCGCACCACCAGCGGTAATGTTTCTGCCCACTCTCAACCAACCCATGATAGTGGCCCTGCCGAACCGCAGCAATAAACCTGTGGCTGCCTGATACGACGCTTACGCGTCTTATCAGGTCTACGTCCAGGTCTGGCGCGTGTGGTATTGTTATGCACTGGTCTAAGATGCAGGCTGTGTTCACTAATCCACGCCATAACCCTTGCCGGGTTTGTGCGGGAATGAATCCTCATACCTGATGGCGAGATGATCGGGCGTGCGCTCTTTTATGGCCTGCATATGACCGTCGGAATGGCCGTCGCAGGTTAACAAATTAGTGCGGGTTACCCCGCACGTTTCAGGATGATAAGAATGACGCATTTTTCACAACAAGATAATTTTTCTGTCGCGGCGCGCGTGCTGGGCGCGCTGTTTTATTACGCTCCAGAGAGTGCAGAAGCCTCTCCGCTGGTTTCTGCGTTAACCGGCGACGGCTGGGATACCCAGTGGCCCTTGTCACAAACGTCATTAGCACCGCTGGTAACGACTTTTAAGGAAGAGTGTGAAGAGTCGCGTAATCAGGCCTGGCAACGGCTGTTTGTCGGCCCGTATGCGCTACCGTCACCGCCGTGGGGATCTGTCTGGCTGGATCGCGAATCGGTGCTGTTTGGCGATTCTACATTGGCGCTCCGTCAATGGATGCGCGAAAAAGGCATTCAGTTTGAAATGAAACAAAACGAACCGGAAGATCATTTTGGTTCACTGCTATTGATGGCGGCATGGCTGGCAGAGAACGGTCGCCAGACCGAGTGCGAAGAATTGCTGGCGTGGCACCTTTTACCGTGGTCGACACGTTTTCTTGAGGTGTTTATCGAAAAAGCAGAACACCCTTTTTATCGCTCACTCGGTGAGCTGGCCCGTTTAACACTGGCACAATGGCAGTCACAATTGTTAATTCCTGTCGCGGTTAAGCCTCTGTTTCGTTGAATAATCGTTAGTATGACCGAAAGGCGGTAACTGCACGCCTTTCGGATAAAATAAGTGACAACGTCACGATTAATTTCTCATAAAGCACATACAGCTTTTGCTCCAGACCCCTTTTCCCGCAAAATAGATGCCTGTGTTTAATTTGCCATTTCTGCTCATGCATCATCTACACATCTACCCGGATCTACGCACCATGTTCCGCCGTCTGTTTATTGCGACGGTGATCGGTATTCTCGCGGCTCTTGCCGTCGCAGGGTTTCATCATGCGATGCTGTTGCTGGAGTGGTTGTTCCTGAACAATGATTCCGGAAGTCTGGTTAATGCTGCCATGAACCTTTCGCCGTGGCGTCGCCTGCTAACTCCGGCACTTGGCGGACTGGCAGCAGGTCTATTGCTGATGGGATGGCAGAAATTCACGCAACAACGCCCTCACGCGCCTACCGATTATATGGAGGCATTACAAACCGATGGGCAGTTTGATTATGCCACCAGTCTGGTCAAATCTTTCGCGTCTTTGCTGGTGGTGACGAGCGGCAGTGCCATTGGACGTGAAGGTGCGATGATCCTGTTGGCAGCGCTTGCCGCCTCCTGGTTTGCACAACGTCTTACACCGCGTGAAGAGTGGAAATTGTGGATTGCCTGTGGCGCTGCTGCGGGGATGGCTGCGGCCTATCGCGCCCCGCTTGCCGGAAGTTTGTTTATTGCTGAAGTGCTGTTTGGCACCATGATGCTGGCCTCTCTCGGTCCGGTGGTAATTTCCGCCGTAGTGGCACTGCTTGTCAGCCATCTTCTTAATAATAGCGATGCTTTGCTCTACAGCGTGCAACTCTCAGTAATAGTTAAGACCCGTGACTATGCGCTGATTATTAGTACTGGTGTACTGATGGGACTGTGCGGTCCACTGTTTTTAAAGCTAATGAACGCCAGTCATCGGGGCTTTGTTAATCTCAAACTTGCGCCCCCCTGGCAACTGGCATTGGGAGGTTTGATCGTGGGACTGCTTTCCCTGCTCACACCGGCTGTGTGGGGCAACGGCTATAGTACGGTACAATCCTTTTTAACTGCCCCGCCACTGCTTACGGTCATTGCAGGGATCTTTCTTTGCAAACTTTTTGCCGTGCTGGCCAGCAGTGGTTCCGGCGCGCCAGGCGGTGTGTTTACGCCAACACTATTTATCGGACTGGCTATTGGTATGCTGTATGGTCGTAGCCTGGGGTTATGGCTTCCTGGCGGAGAAGAAATTACGCTGTTACTTGGGCTAACCGGGATGGCAACACTACTGGCTGCAACCACGCATGCGCCAATTATGTCGACATTGATGATATGCGAAATGACCGGGGAGTATCAGCTACTCCCCGGTTTATTAATTGCTTGTGTGATTGCGTCAGTAACGTCGCGGACGTTACACCGTGACTCTATCTACCGCCAACACACTGCGCAGCATGGGTAAGCGGATGTATTGCCCCAGTTCACGCTGTTCTGCGCGCGGCAAATAAGGCAGTTCGCCAATGAGCGGTGCCGGGAGTTTTTTACCCAATACATCTATGATTTCAGCGTAATGTGCTAACCCTGGGTTGATACGGTTAGCCACCCAGCCAATGAGCGGAAGACCATCGTTCGCAATCGCCTGTGCGGTCAGAAGCGCATGGTTAATACAGCCTTCCTGAATGCCCACCACCATCAACACCGGTAGCTGCTCCTGAACCACCCATTCAGAGAGCGGACGCAGGTCATTCATCAGACTACGCCAGCCGCCAGTGCCTTCGACCACCACATGGTCGACTTTATTCGTCAGGTTAGCCAGACCATTTGAAATGAGGGTGTAATTGATCGGGCAACTGTGCGCCACACTACTTTCTTCTTCGCTTAACGCAATGGGATTGACTGCTTCATAAGGCAGTTCAATAGATGAAACACTCTGCAACACCAAGGCATCTTTATTACGTAGCCCATCGGGTGTCTCTTTGCTCCCCTTCGCTACGGGTTTATACCCCGCAACCGTTTTTCCCTGGGAGGCTAACGCTTGTAGCAATGCGCGGGAAACCACCGTTTTCCCTACAGAAGTGTCTGTACCTGTTATAAAGAAACGCTTCAGCATCACTAACTCCACCGTTATGCTTCACAAATATAAGCCAGGAAAATAATTCAACTTTGGAAGTCTAAGTTATGCTTTCCTGCCCCAATTTGAGATAGCGCAAATTTTGGTAGAACAGTTAAAAAATGTTAACCCTGCAACAGACGAATCAACAAAGAACCGTTATACATAGCGTCTTTTACCAATGCGGCTCCCGCCATCGTCCCCTGATTAGAAAACTGAGTGCTTTCGACGCTAATGTGCTGGCTGTAGGCAGGAAGCGCCTGCTGACGGATGCTGTCAGAAATGACAGGGAACAGGATTTCTGCCGCTTTGCTTAACGGCGAACCAATCAGTATTTTTTGTGGGTTAAATAAATTCACCATGATGGCAAGAATGCGCCCAACATGCGCCCCCACACCGGTAATAATATCTTTTGCCAGCAGATCGCCCCGCAGTGCCGCCTGGCACAATGAGTCCACGGTTAACGGCTGTCCGTGTAACATCGAACTCATGGATTGATTCAAACGTAATTGCGCCAGTTCAAGAATGCTGTCAACACTGGCGATGGTTTCCAGGCAGCCGTGGTTACCGCAATAACAGCGTTTTCCATAGGGGTCGACCTGAGTGTGGCCTATCTCCACAAGGCTACTGCTTCCTGCGTGTAACAGATGACCATCGGTAATCACACCCGCTCCCACATTGTGATCGATAACCACCTGAATCACATCGCGCGCTCCGCGGGATGCGCCGAACAAGGCCTCGGCCATCGTCCATGCGCTGATATCATGCTGAATATAAACCGGTACACCGGTATGCTGCTCAAGCGCTTCACCGAGCGGCATCTCTTTTACGTCCTCGTAGAACGGCATACGATGTACAATACCATTTTCCGTATCAATAATTCCCGGCATGGTAATGGCAATAGAAGTCAGGCGCTCGAGTTTTTTCTGATGGCGAATAAAAAACTGATCAATATGAGTAATGATGCGATCCAACAGCGGTAATTCATCCTGCAGCGCCAACTCCAGCGAGTCTTCCACCACCAACTTGCTGCTTAAATCACGCAGTGCAAGAAAAATCTCGCCACGACTAATACGCAAAGAAAGATAGTGCCAGGCTTCCGTTTCTACTACCAACCCCACCGCCGGACGGCCACGGTTTCCAGCCTCTTTAATTTCCAGCTCTTGCACCAGGTGCGCTTCAAGCATTTCGCGGACAATTTTGGTAATACTGGCTGGCGCGAGCTGCGCCATGCGAGAAAGGTCGATACGCGAAATGGGACCAAGCTGATCAATCAGGCGATATACAGCACCTGCGTTGGTCTGCTTTATTTGATCAATGTGCCCCGGCTGGTTTTCAGCAACCACCTCATACTCCCTATATTTTCGCGCTCCGAAATAATCTGTAGGCTATGGTGAAGCACTTCAATGCGTAACGTCAAATTTTTACTTAGCCATGTGATTGACAGCACATTTTTCGGGATTTTTTGCTGAATTTTTCCTCATCAGAGAGCATTCAGTAGCTGAATACGAAAGTTACGTGCTGCCGGGCTTTGTTCATGATGTTTTGGCCAAACCAGCCACATCTCAGAAACCGCATCCTCTTCCGCAATAGATACCCAACGCATTTCATTGAGTTGTACGCGTTTGAAAGATGCGGGCAAAATCGAAACGCCAAGACCCGCGGAAACCAGGCCGATGATAGTCATCGCCTCGCCGACTTCCTGGGTGATGACTGGGGTGAGATTGTAACGTCGCATCAGGCCGAGAATGTCATCATACAGCCCCGTCCCTACGTGCGGATCAAAAAAAACAAAGGGTTCTTTTGCCAGTTCTGCCAGCGTTACATTCGATTTATTGGCCAAAGGATGATCATGCGGGATCATCGCCATAAGTGGTTCATGCACAATGACCGCGTGGTCCAGCGTCTCCGGCAACACAGTATTTCGTAGCAACCCCATATCCAGCGTCCCTTCGATAAGGGGTGCTATTTGCTCGCGGGTGTTCATCTCGCGTGTCTGCAAATGAACATCAGGAAATTCGCGACGAAACAGCGATAAGGTATCAGATACTGCGCGAATAAATGGCGCTGATGAGGTAAAGCCAATGCGTAACTCTCCCGCCTCTCCCTGATGCAGGCGTTCAGCGCGAGCGGCAGCGCATCCACCATAGACAGGATTTGCCGACTATCAGCAAGGAACTGCTTCCCTGCTGCCGTCAGCATTACGCTGCGATTGGTTCGTGCCAGCAGTCGCGCGCCAATTTGTTGCTCCAGTATCTGAATCTGCTGGCTTAGCGGCGGTTGTGAAATATTCAGTCGGGCAGCAGCGCGACCAAAATGCAGCTCTTCCGCAACAGCAATGAAGTAACGAAGGTGGCGCAATTCAATATTCATATTTTAAACATCTTATTTGAGACTATTAATATATTAGACATAACAATTCGATTTTCCTAATCTATTCCTAATCCCACATCACGGGCATATTTAGCAAGGATTTCAAGTGAGTCGTACTACAACTGTTGATGGCACTCCGGCAAGTGACACTGACAAGAAAAACCTTTCCCGGACAAACGAATTCATTAAACGCGGTACGCCGCAATTTATGCGTGTCACTCTGGCTCTATTCTCGGCCGGGCTGGCAACCTTTGCGCTTCTTTATTGTGTGCAGCCTATTCTTCCGGTGCTTTCGCAAGAATTTGGCTTAACGCCTGCTAACAGTAGTATTTCACTGTCAATTTCAACGATCATGCTTGCCATTGGTTTACTATTTACTGGCCCACTTTCCGATGCCATAGGTCGCAAGCCGGTGATGGTGACGGCACTACTGTTGGCCTCCATCTGCACGTTACTTTCGACGATGATGACTAGCTGGCACGGTATTTTGATTATGCGCGCCTTGATTGGTCTGTCGTTAAGCGGCGTAGCTGCCGTTGGCATGACCTACCTTAGCGAAGAGATCCACCCCAGTTTTGTGGCATTTTCAATGGGGCTGTACATCAGCGGCAACTCAATTGGCGGTATGAGTGGGCGCTTAATCAGCGGGGTATTTACTGACTTCTTTAACTGGCGAATTGCTCTGGCGGTTATTGGCTGTTTCGCTCTGACCTCAGCGTTAATGTTCTGGAAAATCCTCCCGGAGTCACGCCATTTCCGCCCATCCTCGTTGCGCCCAAAAACGCTGTTTATTAACTTCCGTCTGCACTGCCGTGATCAGGGATTACCCTTATTATTCGTCGAAGGTTTTTTGCTGATGGGGTCGTTCGTCACTCTGTTTAATTACATTGGTTATCGGTTGATGCTTCCCCCCTGGCATGTCAGTCAGGCCGTGGTTGGCTTATTATCGCTAGTCTATTTGACTGGCACCTGGAGTTCGCCAAAAGCAGGCACCATGACTACCCGCTTCGGTCGTGGTCCGGTGATGTTATTTTCGACAGGTGTCATGCTTTTTGGCCTTCTCCTGACATTGTTCAACCCACTGTGGTTGATTTTTGCCGGTATGATGCTTTTCTCTACAGGATTCTTTGCCGCTCACTCTGTCGCCAGTAGCTGGATTGGCCCACGTGCTAAACGCGCCAGAGGCCAGGCTTCCTCGCTGTATCTATTTTGTTACTATCTGGGTTCAAGTATTGCAGGGACATTAGGTGGCGTCTTCTGGCATAACTATGGCTGGAACGGCGTCGGTGCATTTATTGCCGTGATGTTGGTGGTCGCTATTCTGGTCGGAACACGTTTACATCATCGCCTGCACGCCTGAAAAATAAGCCCGGACTGAGTTAAAACCTGTCCGGGCTTATTGTCTGCTCAACTCAACGTTAATAACCATCCCAAAATAGACGAAGTGCCGGCCATTTCTCGCAGTGCATCTAACGCCATCAGGATAATAAGCACCCAAATAAACGGATTCATTTTGCTGTGTGTCATTTATTGTTAATACACGGTGATTCTACCAATTTATAGGTAATGAAAAAGTTAAGTCAATCAATACTACCGATATTGGTGGGAAAATCTCCTTAAGTCACAATGCGTTATTATTTCTCACGTCATCGCTACTCGCTTTGTACATATCGTTACATGCCGAAACCAACCACTCACGGAAGCCTGCTATTTCCAGAGATATAGTCATTACATCGGCCCCGCAGTGGGGTTGCATAAAAAACCAAATTGAGGGTATGACAATGAAAAAAGTATTAGCTCTGGTTGTTGCCGCTGCTATGGGTCTCTCTTCTGCTGCCTTTGCCGCAGAGACTGCGACCACGCCTGCTCCGACTGCTGCTACCAAAGCAGCACCTGCAAAAACCATTCATCATAAAAAACAGCATAAAGCAGCGCCCGCCCAGAAAGCGCAAGCGGCTAAAAAACATCATAAAAAAGCAAAAACTGAACAGAAAGCACCTGAGCAAAAAGCACAGGCCGCCAAAAAGCACAGCAAAAAACACAGCCAGCAACAACCGACAAAACCTGCAGCACAGCCAGCCGCATAAGTTTTCGACAGCAATAGTGGCGCGCCCCCTCGCGCCTGAAAATTACGGTGCTAAGCGGGTAACGTTTAGCACCGCCTTTAGCGGAGGGTACTATGGTGGGCCGTTATCGCTTTGAGTTCATTCTTATCATCCTTATTTTATGTGCGCTGATTGCCGCCCGTTTTTATCTTTCCTGAGCGTAGTTATCTGATTTTACTCCCACTTTCATCCCGTCCCGTCTATAGTATTTACGAGGGTTTGCTTTTAATAATCATAATTACTCGCCAGAGTGTGATATGCGTACAACCATTGCTGTAGTACTGGGTGCAATTAGTCTGACATCTGCATTTGTGTTTGCGGATAAACCGGACGATCCTAAATCGGCTCATGATGAGGTCAGCACCCTATTTTTTGGTCATGATGATCGTGTACCGGTAAATAACACGACCCAATCGCCGTGGGATGCGGTTGGGCAACTGGAAACGGCCAGCGGCAATTTATGTACGGCGACGCTGATTGCGCCTAATCTCGCATTAACTGCGGGCCACTGTTTATTAACGCCACCAAAAGGTAAACCAGACAAAGCAATTGCGCTGCGTTTTGTTTCGAATAAAGGGCTATGGCGCTATGAGATCCACGATATTGAAGGTCGTGTTGATCCGACGCTAGGGAAACGGTTAAAGGCTGATGGTGATGGCTGGATTGTCCCGCCCGCAGCCGCGCCGTGGGATTTCGGTTTGATTGTGCTGCGCAATCCCCCTTCTGGCATTACGCCGTTGCCATTATTTGAGGGAGATAAAGCCGCGCTTACCGCCGCATTAAAAGCGGCTGGTCGTAAAGTGACTCAGGCGGGGTATCCCGAAGATCATCTTGATACCTTATACAGCCATCAAAATTGCGAAGTGACTGGCTGGGCGCAAACCTCGGTGATGTCGCATCAGTGCGATACCCTGCCGGGTGACAGCGGTTCGCCACTGATGCTGCATACTGATGACGGCTGGCAGTTAATTGGTGTGCAAAGTTCAGCTCCTGCAGCGAAAGATCGCTGGCGCGCCGATAACCGGGCCATTTCTGTCACCGGTTTTCGCGACAAGTTAGAAGAACTGACCCGGCAATAATGTTCAAACGCTGCCCGCATTGTCGGGCAGCGTGGTCATCAGGCGAGTTTCACCATGATCATTCCGGCCAATAGCAAGATCAGGCCAACCCAGCCTTTGCGATTTAAACGTTGACCAAACAAGATCCACCCCGCAGCTAAAGTGGCGGTAATACCAAACCCACCCCACAATGCATAGGCTACAGACAAGTCGATCCCTTTAACGGCCTGCGAAAGCGCGCTAAAGGCAGCAAGCACCGCCGCCAGCGAGAGCAAGCCATAAACTTTGCGGCGAAAGCCGTCAGAAAATTTCAAAAAGACGTTAGCCATGATTTCCAGCACAGTTGCCAGTGCCAACCAGGCGGCATGAACCCATTCAAACTGCGCCACGGTTCACCTCCAGCGAGGGTTTACGTACTTTGCGTGTACCAGATTTAATCAACACAATCCCGACAACCAGGGTTGTTAACCCGGCAATTTTTAGCAGCGATAAGCTTTCATCGAATAACAGAACGCTAAATAGCGTAATAAATAAAATACCGATGCCTTCCCACAGAGCATAAGCCACACCAAGCGCTATTTTTTTCACGGCGAAAGAAAGAAATATATATGACAGTGAAATCATCACCAGCATTAAAATAAATCCACCGTTACCGTTACTGACGCTCGCCCATTTCATTGATAGCGTTCCGGTAATTTCTGTGGCAATAGCCAGACCTAATAAAGCCCAATAAATATACATCGTCCTTCCCCTGCAAGAGAATTATTTTAATGTTCGCTGAATTCAGCGAAACCAAAGAAAAGTATTCAGTCCAGCGCAGAGCGCCAGCTTTGACAGAAGAAAGGACTAAAGCGCGTTGCGCCAGTGTTGCTCGCCTGCGAGCAAGATGCTGGATGAGGTACGAAGATGGGTAAATGTAGAAAATAACGTCCTGAACAAATTGTCCATAATATTACAATTATCCGCAGTGTTGCTTCTCGTCATCGCGGATGATAATTGTCCTCGGTAGTTGTACACGCCTGATTTGTATCATAGCTTAAGAATTAACTCAAAACATTTTCATATCTTTACCTGAGTAGTTTGATTTTCGTTATAATGCCGCAGAAAAAATATTATTAGCGAAGAAAAAAACGGGGATAAACATGGCAAAGCCGATCATCACGCTCAATGGCCTAAAAATCGTCATTATGTTGGGAATGCTGGTCATTATTCTCTGCGGTATCCGGTTTGCCGCCGATATCATCGTCCCCTTTATCCTCGCCCTATTTATCGCAGTCATTCTTAACCCGCTGGTACAACGCATGGTTCGCTGGCGAGTACCGCGCGTACTGGCGGTGTCGATTTTAATGACCATCATCGTAATGGCGATGGTGCTTATGCTGGCCTATCTCGGTTCAACACTCAATGAACTGACCCGCACTTTGCCACAGTATCGCAGCTCAATCATAAAGCCTCTGCAAGCTCTGGAGCCTTTATTACAGCGCGTGGGTATTGATGTCTCAGTTGACCAACTGGCGCATTACATTGACCCGAACGCGGCGATGACGTTGCTGACCAACTTACTGACGCAGTTATCTAACGCCATGTCATCAATATTTTTATTGCTGTTGACGGTGCTGTTTATGCTGCTCGAAGTTCCGCAACTGCCCGGCAAACTCCAGCAAATGATGGCACGTCCGGTCGAAGGAATGGCGGCGATTCAGCGCGCGATTGACAGTGTGTCGCATTACCTGGTGCTGAAAACGGCCATCAGCATCATCACCGGACTGGTCGCCTGGGCGATGCTCGCAGCACTGGACGTTCGCTTTGCTTTTGTCTGGGGATTGCTGGCCTTTGCGCTTAATTACATTCCTAATATTGGTTCGGTCCTTGCGGCTATTCCCCCTATCGCCCAGGTACTGGTGTTTAATGGTTTCTACGAAGCGTTGTTGGTGCTGGCGGGATATCTGCTGATTAATCTGGTCTTCGGTAATATTCTGGAACCACGCATTATGGGACGCGGATTGGGGCTTTCCACACTGGTGGTCTTTTTGTCGTTAATTTTTTGGGGATGGTTGTTAGGACCGGTGGGGATGCTGCTTTCGGTGCCGTTGACGATTATTGTCAAAATTGCGCTTGAACAAACAGTGGGAGGTCAAAGTATCGCCGTGCTGTTAAGCGATCTCAAGAAAGAGTAACGGCCTCCGCAGAGGCCGTTGAGGTTACAGTGCTTTCAGAATCGCATCCACGCTGGCTTTGGCGTCACCAAACAGCATGTGGGTGTTTTCCTTGAAAAACAGCGGGTTTTGCACACCAGCATAGCCGGTGTTCATCGAACGTTTAAAGACAATCACGTTCTGCGCTTTCCACACTTCCAGTACCGGCATACCGGCAATTGGGCTTTTCGGATCGTCCTGCGCCGCCGGGTTAACCGTATCGTTCGCACCAATTACCAGCACGGTATCGGTATCAGCAAAGTCATCGTTGATCTCGTCCATTTCCAGCACGATGTCATACGGCACTTTCGCTTCTGCCAGCAATACGTTCATATGCCCAGGCAAACGCCCCGCAACCGGGTGAATACCGAAACGCACGTTGATACCGCGGGCACGCAGTTTCTCGGTGATTTCTGCCACCGGATATTGCGCCTGCGCGACTGCCATGCCGTAACCTGGGGTGATGATCACTGAATGCGAATTTTTCAGCAGTTCCGCCGTCTCTTCCGCCGTAATTTCGCGATGTTCACCCACTTCCTGATCGTCGCCGGTAGAGGAACCATCGGTGCCGAAACCACCCGCAATGACGCTGATAAAGGAACGGTTCATCGCCTTACACATGATGTAAGAAAGGATTGCCCCCGAAGAACCGACCAGCGCACCGGTCACAATCAGCAAGTCGTTGCTGAGCATAAAGCCCGCGGCCGCTGCCGCCCAACCAGAGTAAGAGTTCAGCATCGACACCACCACTGGCATATCTGCGCCACCGATGGAAGCCACTAAATGCCAGCCGAAGACCAGTGCAATGGCGGTCATTATCAGCAATGCCAGAACTTGCAGGCCAACGCTTTCGGTGCGGACAAACACAATCAGCAGCAGGAAGGAAACGACCAGAGCAGCCAGATTCATTTTGTGACGGTTTGGCAGCATCAGCGGTTTAGACGAAATTTTTCCGCACAACTTACCGAATGCCACGACCGAGCCGGTGAAGGTCACCGCACCAATGAAGATACCGAGGAATACTTCCGTCAGGTGAATGTTGGCCAGAATCGGAGCCATATCCGCATCGTGATGCAGATAGCTATTAAAACCAACCAGCACCGCCGCCAGCCCCACAAAACTATGCAGGATCGCCACCAGTTCCGGCATTTCAGTCATTTCGACCTTCTTCGCCAGGCGGATACCAATTGCGCCACCGATGACCATCGCCAGCAAGATCCAACCAACATTGCCAGTATCCGGCCCCAAAATAGTAGCGATTAACGCAATCGCCATCCCGGCGATACCGAAGTTGTTACCCTGGCGAGAGGTTTCATGTTTCGAAAGCCCGGCCAGGCTGAAGATAAACAGGATCGCGGCAACAATGTATGCAGCTGTAACTAATCCTCCAGACATATGTTACCCCTTAGTTTTTGCGGAACATTTTCAGCATACGCTGAGTCACGGTGAAGCCACCGAAAATATTAATGCTGGCTATAAGCACCGCGATAAAACTAAGGAAGCTAACCCAGCCGCCCTGGCCAATCTGCAACAGTGCTCCGACAACAATAATCCCTGAAATCGCGTTGGTGACCGACATCAGCGGCGTATGTAGCGCGTGCGATACATTCCACACCACGTAATAGCCCACAACGCACGCCAGCGCGAACACGGTGAAATGCCCGAGGAACTCTTTTGGTGCAACATTTGCCAGCCAACCGAAGAGGATGATTGCCAACGCCATCAGGGCGTATTTACGCCACGGTGAACAGGTGCATTTTTCCTCCGCTTTGACTTCCGGTGCGGCTTTCTGTGTCGCCTGTGGCTGGGCTGAAACCTGAATCGGCGGTGCCGGCCAGGTAATTTCGCCAGCACGAATCACGGTCACGCCGCGAATCACTACATCATCAAAATCAACAGTAATGTTGCCGTCTTTCTCCTTGCACAACAGCTTCAGCAGATTGACAAGGTTGGTGCCGTAAAGCTGTGAGGATTGTGTTGGCAGACGCCCCGGAAGATCGGTATAACCAATCACTTTGACGCCATTTTCCGTAGTGAAGATTTCACCCGGCACGGTGTATTCACAGTTACCGCCGTTTTGTGCGGCCAGATCGACAATCACACTGCCCGACTTCATGGAGTCAACCATTTCGCGGGTAATCAGTTTCGGTGCCGGTTTACCTGGAATAAGCGCGGTGGTCACAATGATATCGACCTCTTTTGCCTGCGCAGCAAAGAGTTCCATTTCTGCCTTGATGAACGCTTCCGACATCACTTTGGCATAGCCATCGCCGCTGCCTGCTTCCTCTTTGAAATCCAGTTCGAGGAATTCCGCGCCCATACTTTGAACTTGTTCTTTCACTTCCGGGCGGGTATCAAACGCACGCACAATCGCACCGAGACTGTTTGCCGCACCAATGGCCGCGAGACCCGCAACACCCGCACCAATCACCATCACTTTTGCCGGAGGCACTTTACCTGCCGCGGTGATTTGCCCGGTAAAGAAACGCCCAAACTCATGCGCCGCCTCAACAATGGCGCGATAGCCAGCGATGTTCGCCATCGAACTTAACGCGTCCAGTGATTGCGCGCGTGAGATACGCGGTACGGAGTCCATCGCCATCACGGTGACGTTACGTTCCGCAAGCTTTTGCATTAGCTCCGGATTCAGCGCAGGCCAGATAAAACTCACCAGCGTTGTTCCTGGATTCAGTAACGCAATTTCATCATCTAACGGCGCATTGACCTTCAGAATGATATCTGACTGCCAGACGTTATTCCCTTCTACTATTTCAGCGCCCGCTTGCACAAACGCTTTATCGTCAAAACTTGCCAGTTGACCCGCGCCGCTCTCTACCGCGACGGTAAAACCCAGTTTCAGCAACTGCTCCACTGTTTTGGGCGTTGCTGCAACACGGGTTTCATTGGTTAACCGTTCTCTTGGTATTCCAATTCGCATGATATTCCCTTCCATCGGTTTTATTGATGATGGTTTGCCTGTGTCAGGAACCACACAAGCCGCTCATATACGAGCTAAATGTTACTCCGTTAAAATAAATTAGTAACAAACGCCCTATAACGTACTGAAAATAATGCTTGCGATCTAGCGCCAAAAATCACTATTTCGGCGTTAACTCGAAAAATATTAACGATTCAGCCTTGATAGTGAGATAAACACCATAGAACAACGGATAAAGGGCGATAATTGTCTCCGATAGCCAGGTAAAACATGAGATCACCCCGGTGCAAACTGTCACTTAACATTAAATTAACTTATACAATTCAGCCGTTTCAGCCGTTGTATGTTGCTACGGTTACTTTTTAATCACAGATGGTTATTCGATCAGGTTTAAAATCAAATCAGGAAGTCTGATATGAAAAATCACGCAGACAGTTACACCGTTTAAATGCAATAATCAGCCACGTTTCTCGTTAATAACAATACCAGTACCTGGTTTGCGCAAGGCGAAGGATTATTTTTATGAAGCTTAAGAACACCCTCCTGGCGTCGGCACTGCTTTCTGCTACGGCATTCTCCGTTAACGCAGCAACAGAACTGACACCGGAGCAAGCGGCAGCGGTTAAACCTTTTGATCGTGTAGTGGTTACCGGACGTTTCAATGCCATTGGCGAGGCGGTGAAAGCCGTTTCCCGTCGTGCTGATAAAGAAGGTGCAGCCTCCTTTTATGTTGTCGACACGTCAGATTTCGGTAACAGCGGTAACTGGCGAGTGGTTGCCGATCTCTATAAGTCTGATGCTGAAAAAGCAGAAACCGAAAAAAATCGCGTGATTAACGGTGTGGTTGAACTGCCAAAAGACCAGGCCGTTCTGATTGAGCCGTTTGACACTGTCACCGTCCAGGGCTTTTACCGTAGCCAACCGGAAGTGAATGACGCCATCACCAAAGCGGCGAAAGCAAAAGGCGCATACTCTTTCTACATCGTTCGCCAAATCGATGCCAACCAGGGCGGTAACCAACGCATTACAGCGTTCATCTATAAAAAAGATGCTAAGAAACGTGTAGTCCAAAGCCCGGATGTGATCCCGGCAGACTCCGAAGCCGGACGTGCAGCCCTGGCTGCCGGTGGCGAAGCCGCGAAGAAAGTTGAAATCCCGGGTGTTGCCACTACCGCATCACCAAGTTCCGAAGTTGGTCGTTTCTTCGAAACTCAGTCCTCAAAAGGCGGACGTTACACTGTCACGCTCCCTGACGGCACTAAAGTCGAAGAACTGAACAAGGCAACCGCAGCGATGATGGTGCCGTTCGACAGCATTAAGTTCTCAGGTAACTACGGTAACATGACCGAAGTCTCCTACCAGGTTGCTAAACGTGCCGCGAAGAAAGGTGCGAAGTATTACCACATCACCCGCCAGTGGCAGGAACGTGGTAATAATCTGACCATCAGCGCAGACCTGTATAAATAACTATTCAGTATCCCAATGAGGCGGCTTTATGCCGCCTTTAGCATTTTTAGTCACAAATTTCCCCGTGACCATTGCATGCAGACACATCTCTTCGTAAAATCCCGCGCTTCAGTGGCAAACACCATTTTTATGCGTCCTGCCCTAATATTTATTCTTTTGAACACCTTTTAAACACTGGATATCGATGGAAAAGAAACTGGGACTGAGCGCACTCACCGCGCTGGTATTAAGCTCAATGCTGGGCGCAGGTGTTTTCAGTCTGCCACAAAATATGGCTGCGGTTGCCAGCCCGGCAGCACTGCTCATCGGTTGGGGCATTACTGGCGCTGGCATTTTATTACTCGCCTTTGCCATGCTGATCCTGACACGCATTCGTCCCGATCTTGACGGCGGCATCTTTACCTATGCTCGTGAAGGTTTTGGCGAACTCATTGGTTTCTGCTCCGCATGGGGATATTGGCTGTGCGCGGTTATCGCTAACGTCTCCTATCTGGTGATCGTCTTTTCTGCATTGAGTTTCTTCACCGATACGCCGGAACTGCGCCTGTTTGGCGATGGCAACACCTGGCAATCGATCGTCGGTGCATCCGCACTTTTGTGGATTGTTCACTTTTTGATCCTGCGCGGTGTACAGACCGCTGCCAGCATTAACCTGGTGGCAACGCTGGCAAAATTGTTGCCATTGGGACTGTTTATTGTACTGGCGCTGATGATGTTCAAACTGGACACCTTCAGACTCGACTTCTCTGGCCTTGCACTTGGTGTACCGGTGTGGGAACAGGTGAAAAACACCATGCTGATCACCCTGTGGGTATTCATTGGTGTGGAAGGTGCGGTGGTGGTTTCTGCGCGTGCGCGTAATAAACATGATGTCGGCAAAGCGACACTCCTGGCGGTACTTTCCGCGCTGGGCGTTTATTTACTGGTCACTCTGCTTTCGCTGGGCGTGGTTGCGCGTCCTGAACTGGCGGAAATTCGTAACCCGTCTATGGCGGGCCTGATGGTGAAAATGATGGGGCCGTGGGGCGAGATTATCATCGCTGCCGGATTGATCGTTTCCGTTTGTGGCGCATATTTAAGTTGGACCATTATGGCGGCAGAAGTCCCCTTCCTGGCAGCGACCCATAAAGCATTCCCGCGCATTTTTGCCCGCCAGAACGCACAGGCTGCGCCATCCGCCTCGCTGTGGCTGACCAACATCTGCGTGCAAATTTGTCTGGTGCTAATCTGGCTGACCGGTTCCGATTACAACACGTTGCTAACCATTGCCTCAGAAATGATTCTGGTGCCCTATTTCCTTGTTGGCGCGTTCTTGCTGAAAATCGCAACCCGCCCGCTGCATAAAGCGGTAGGTGTCGGTGCCTGCATTTATGGCTTATGGTTATTGTACGCCTCTGGTCCAATGCACCTGTTGTTGTCCGTCGTTCTGTATGCGCCGGGGTTGCTGGTATTCCTGTACGCGCGTAAAACGCATACACATGATAATGTTCTGAATCGTCAGGAAATGGTACTGATTGGCATGCTGTTAATTGCCGCAGTTCCGGCGACCTGGATGCTGGTGGGATAACGTTCGTCCCATCGTTGGATAGCAAAGGAGATAACGATGGGTAATACCCAGCCCTTGCCAATATTAATCACTGGCGGAGGCCGTCGCATCGGCCTCGCCCTCGCCTGGCATTTTATTAATCAAAAGCAACCGGTGATTGTCAGCTATCGGACGCACTATCCTGCCATTGATAGCCTGATTCAGGCGGGAGCACAGTGTATTCAGGCTGATTTTTCGACGAATGATGGCGTGATGGCATTTGCCGATAAAGTATTAAAAAGCACCCACGGCCTGCGTGCCATTTTGCACAATGCCAGCGCGTGGATGGCAGAAAAACCAGGTACGCCACTGGCTGACGTGCTGGCCTGCATGATGCAAATCCACGTTAATACCCCATACCTTCTTAACCACGCTCTGGAAAGATTACTGCGTGGTCACGGGCACGCCGCCAGCGATATTATTCACTTCACCGATTATGTGGTGGAACGAGGCAGCGACAACCATATCGCCTATGCAGCAAGCAAAGCAGCCCTGGATAATATGACCCGCTCATTTGCCCGCAAGCTGGCACCGGAAGTGAAAGTGAATTCTATTGCACCGTCGCTGATCCTGTTTAATGAACATGATGATGCTGAATATCGCCAACAGGCGCTGAATAAATCGCTGATGAAAACCGCGCCTGGCGAGAAAGAGGTGATCGATCTGGTCGATTACTTGCTCACCAGTTGCTTTGTTACCGGGCGCAGTTTCCCGCTTGATGGAGGTCGACATCTGCGTTAATGCAGTTTCATCCAGCAAATAATCAGCACCCATGCGCTTAGTCCCCAGCACACCACAGAACCTACAAAAGCCGCGGGCAAGCGCATGATTCCAGTGAAATACCACAGCGACGCCAGATAAATAAAATAAGGAATGATCGACCACATACTGAAAATGATGGTTGCGCGTAAGGCTTCAATGCCGCGTTCGCTGGCAACAATATAATGCGCGATGAGCGCAAAGGTTGGGAAAAGCGGGATCAGCCCGGCTATGTAGTAATTTTTCGTTTTTGCTAATACACCAATCAACACCACCACCAGCGCACCAAGCGCGGCTTTGATTACCAGCCCCATCTTTTTACCTTAACACTTCCATAACAAGTCCTTAGTAGAATACCTGATGCAAACTTGTTTAGAAACGATTGATAGTAAGTAAAAACGGTGCAGTGTATTGTGACGTTTTTATATCTACCGTGAATAATATGAACACTATCGTATTTGTGGAAGATGACGCAGAAGTTGGTTCACTGATTGCCGCATACCTGGCGAAACATGATATGCAGGTAACCATAGAACCTCGCGGCGACCATGCAGAAGAAACGATCCTGCGGGAAAATCCGGATCTGGTGCTACTCGATATCATGCTACCAGGCAAAGACGGCATGACTATCTGTCGCGATTTAGGTTCTAAGTGGTCCGGACCAATCGTTCTGCTGACCTCCCTCGACAGTGATATGAACCACATTCTGGCGCTGGAAATGGGTGCCTGCGACTATATTCTCAAAACGACTCCTCCTGCAGTTCTGCTGGCTCGGCTACGTTTACATTTGCGTCAGAATGAGCAAGCGACGCTGACCAAAGGCATTCAGGAAACGCCTCTGACGCCCTACAAAGCATTGCATTTCGGCACGTTGACCATCGACCCTATTAACCGCGTAGTCACCCTTGCTAACACTGAGATTTCACTCTCTACCGCCGATTTCGAACTGCTCTGGGAATTAGCCACTCATGCGGGGCAAATTATGGATCGCGATGCGTTGTTGCGAAATTTACGCGGCGTCAGTTATGACGGTCTGGATCGTAGCGTGGACGTGGCTATTTCGCGGTTAAGAAAAAAACTGCTCGATAACGCTGCTGAACCGTATCGTATTAAAACTGTGCGTAACAAAGGCTATCTTTTTGCGCCCCATGCATGGGAGTAAGCGATGAAAAAACTGTTTATCCAGTTTTATCTTTTACTGTTTGTCTGCTTTCTGGTGATGTCCCTGCTGGTTGGACTGGTGTACAAATTTACCGCCGAACGCGCGGGCAAACAGTCGCTGGATGATTTGATGAACAGTTCGCTGTACCTGATGCGTAGCGAGTTGCGGGAGATCCCCCCGCACGACTGGGGAAAAACGCTGAAGGAGATGGATTTAAATCTCTCTTTCGATCTGCGCGTCGAACCCTTGAGTAAGTATCATCTCGATGAAATTTCCATGCACCGACTGCGTGGCGGTGAGATTGTTGCTCTGGATGATCAGTACACTTTTTTGCAACGCATCCCACGCAGCCACTACGTGCTGGCCGTCGGTCCCGTTCCTTATCTCTATTACCTCCATCAAATGCGTTTGTTGGATATCACGCTGATTGCCTTTATTGCCATCTCTCTCGCCTTTCCAGTATTTATCTGGATGCGTCCGCACTGGCAGGACATGTTAAAACTGGAAGCAGCGGCGCAACGATTTGGCGATGGCCATCTCAATGAACGCATTCACTTTGATGATGGTTCGAGCTTTGAACGACTGGGCGTAGCATTTAACCAGATGGCGGACAATATCAATGCATTAATTGCCAGCAAAAAACAGCTTATCGACGGGATTGCTCACGAACTGCGAACGCCGTTAGTGCGCCTGCGTTATCGGCTGGAGATGAGCGATAACCTGAGTGAAACAGAGTCTCAGGCTCTGAATCGTGATATCAGCCAACTGGAAGCCTTGATCGAAGAACTGCTGACCTATGCCCGATTAGACCGCCCGCAAAATGAGTTGCATCTTAGCGAGCCAGACCTACCGTTATGGCTGTCAACACATCTGGCCGATATCCAGGCTGTTAACCCCGACAAAACGGTACGGATAAAAACGCTCATGCAAGGTCATTATGCGGCGCTGGATATGCGCTTAATGGCGCGCGTGTTGGATAACTTGATCAATAACGCCCTGCGCTACTGCCATTCAACCGTAGAAACCAGCCTGCTACTGGCAGGAAACAGAGCGACATTAATTGTCGAAGATGATGGGCCAGGAATAGCCCCACAGGATCGCGAGCATGTCTTTGAACCCTTTGTGCGTCTCGATCCTAGCCGTGACCGTTCAACCGGCGGTTGTGGGTTGGGACTGGCGATTGTCCACTCTATTGCACTGGCAATGGGCGGCACGGTTAACTGTGACTCCAGCGAACTGGGTGGTGCCCGCTTCTCGTTTAGCTGGCCGTTATGGCATAACATCCCGCAATTTACCTCTGCCTGACACTACGCGCACGGTGGTCAAGTTACCGCCGTTGTGTTATATAATAAGTATGTTGTAACTAAAGTGGTGATTTTATGGCTCGTTACGATCTCGTTGACCGACTCAATACTACCTTTCGTCAGATGGAGCAAGAACTGGCCGCGTTTGCCGCTGAGCTTGAGCAGCACAAGTTGCTGGTTGCCCGCGTGTTCTCTTTACCGGAAGTCAAAAAAGCGGATGAGCATAATCCGCTGAATTGCATTGAAGTTAAGCAACATCTCGGCAAAGAGGCGCAGGCGCTGGCACTACGTCATTTCCGCCATTTGTTTATTCAGCAACAGTCCGAAAACCGCAGCAGCAAGGCCGCTGTTCGTCTGCCTGGCGTGTTGTGTTATCAGGTCGATAATCTTTCACAAGCGGCGCTGGCAAGTCATATTCAGCGCATCAATCAACTCAAAACCACTTTTGAACATATCGTCACGGTTGAGTCAGAACTCCCCACGGCGGCGCGTTTTGAATGGGTACATCGTCATTTGCCGGGACTGATTACCCTTAACGCTTACCGCACGCTCACGGTTCTTCACGATCCTGCCACTTTACGTTTTGGCTGGGCGAATAAGCATATCATTAAGAATTTGCATCGTGATGAAGTACTGGCTCAACTGGAAAAAAGCCTGAAATCACCACGCAGCGTCGCGCCGTGGACGCGCGAGGAGTGGCAAGGAAAACTGGAGCGTGAGTATCAGGATATCGCCGCCCTGCCGCAGGATGCGAAATTAAAAATCAAACGTCCGGTGAAGGTGCAGCCAATTGCCCGTGTCTGGTATAAGGGAGATCAAAAACAGGTACAACATGCCTGCCCTACGCCGCTTATCGCGTTGGTTAATCGGGATAATGGTGCTGGTGTGCCGGACGTTGGCGAGCTGCTAAATTATGATGCCGACAATGTGCAGCACCGTTACAAACCCCAGGCGCAGCCGCTTCGCTTAATCATTCCACGGCTGCACCTGTATGTTGCAGATTAACGCCCGACTTTCATACTGCCGACCATCTGTTCTGGTCGTACCCAACTATCAAACTCGGCCTCGTTAAGATACCCCAACGCAAGGGCTGCGGCTTTTAAAGTCAGCCCTTCTTTGTGTGCTTTTTTAGCGATCTCAGCGGCTTTGTCATAGCCAATGTGGGTGTTGAGCGCAGTCACCAGCATTAGCGACTCATTGAGCAATTGATTGATTCGCTCACGATTCGGCTCAATTCCCACTGCACAATGTTTGTTAAAACTTTCCATGCCATCCGCCAGTAAGCGCACCGATTGCAGGAAATTGTGGATCACCATCGGGCGGAAGACGTTCAGTTCGAAATTACCGGAAGCGCCACCGATGTTGATCGCCACGTCGTTTCCCATCACCTGACAGCAAAGCATGGTTAACGCTTCACACTGCGTTGGGTTCACTTTCCCTGGCATGATTGAGCTGCCCGGCTCGTTTTCCGGAATTGAGATTTCGCCAATGCCACAGCGAGGGCCTGAAGCCAGCCAGCGGACATCGTTCGCAATTTTCATCAGTGACGCCGCCAGCCCTTTCAACGCGCCATGAGCCTGAACCAGTGCATCGCAGGTCGCCAGTGCTTCAAATTTGTTCGGAGCAGTAACAAACGGCGCACAGGTAATTACCGAAAGCTCATCCGCTACGCGACGGGCATATTCCGGATGGGTATTCAGCCCCGTCCCTACCGCTGTACCGCCCAGCGCCAGTTCCGCCACATGCGGCAGGCTGTATTCAATATGTTTGAGATTATGCTCCAGCATCGCTACCCAGCCGGAAATCTCCTGGCCCAGTGTCAGCGGCGTGGCGTCCTGCAAGTGGGTACGACCAATTTTGACGATATCGGCAAATGCGCGCGATTTCTCATTCAGCGTTTGTGTCAGTGTTTTAAGCTGCGGGATGAGTTGCTTGCGTAGCGCCAGCAGCGCCGCAACGTGCATTGCTGTCGGAAAGACATCATTTGAACTTTGGCTTTTGTTCACGTCGTCGTTAGGGTGAATTTTACGTTCCATTCCGCGCACGCCACCGAGCAGTTCGCTCGCCCGATTGGCCAGCACTTCGTTCATATTCATGTTGCTTTGCGTGCCGGAACCCGTCTGCCAGATAGCCAGCGGAAATTCATCGTCATGCTGTCCCGCCAGCACTTCATCCGCTGCCTGACGGATAGCACTCGCTTTCTCTTCAGAGAGTAAACCTAAATCTTCGTTAACTTTTGCCGCTGCACGCTTAGTCAGCGCCAGCGCATGAATCAGTGAGGTGGGCATTTTCTCCGTGGAAATACGGAAATGCTCCAGCGAGCGTTGAGTTTGTGCGCCCCACAGCTTATCTGCCGGGACATCGATCGCACCCATCGAATCTTTTTCGCTGCGTACTGTATTCATGGCCTGCTCCTCACCTGATTAATTTTTTCTTTCTGTTTTGCTTTCGTTAAGCAACTTTTAGCTCACTCATTATTTACTATTTGGTAACAAACGTTTGGTCTTTCGTGCCATGTAAAAAAGCCGCCCCGAAGTAAAGGGCGGCTCAGATTGTTTGCAAAGTACGCTTTGTTCATGCCGGATACGGCGTGAACGCCTTATCCGCCCGCTTATTTCACGCAGCGGGTACACTGCGTGAGTTGAATCTGCTGGAAGAAGTCATTCCCTTTATCATCAACAAGGATAAATGCCGGGAAATCTTCCACTTCAATTTTCCAGATAGCTTCCATACCCAGTTCCGGATATTCAACACATTCCAGGCTCTTAATACTGCCCTGCGCCAGCACTGCTGCCGGGCCGCCGATACTGCCAAGGTAAAAGCCACCATGTTTTTTACAAGCATCGGTCACCTGCTGACTGCGATTACCCTTCGCCAGCATGATCATACTGCCGCCCTGCGCTTGCAGTTGATCGACGTAAGAATCCATCCGTCCGGCGGTCGTTGGGCCAAGAGAGCCGGAGGCATAACCTTCTGGCGTTTTTGCCGGACCAGCATAGTAAATCGGGTGATCTTTGATGTATTGCGGTAACCCTTCGCCGTTGTCCATGCGCTCTTTCAGTTTGGCGTGGGCAATATCACGACCGACAATAATCGTGCCGTTCAGCGACAAGCGGGTAGAAACGGGATACTGCGACAACTGTGCGAGGATCTCTTTCATCGGACGATTAAGGTCAACGCGCACCGCTTCGCCTTCCCCTGCTTTACGCAATTCTTCCGGGATATATTTGCCTGGATTATGTTCCAGTTTTTCGATCCAGATCCCCTGACGATTGATTTTCGCTTTGATATTACGGTCAGCAGAACAGGAAACGCCCATACCAACCGGACAGGATGCGCCGTGGCGTGGCAGACGAATCACGCGGATATCATGGGCAAAATATTTACCGCCAAACTGCGCCCCCAGACCAAGATTTTGCGCTTCAATCAGCAACTCTTTTTCCAGCTCCACATCACGGAACGCCTGACCGTGCTCATTCCCTTCCGTTGGCAGCTCGTCATAGTATTTAGCGGAAGCCAGTTTTACTGTTTTAAGGTTAGTTTCCGCAGATGTACCACCGATCACGAAGGCAATGTGATACGGAGGACACGCCGCCGTGCCCAGCGTACGCATTTTCTCAACCAGATAATTTTTCAGTTTCCCTGGCGTCAGTAACGCTTTGGTTTCCTGATAGAGATACGTCTTGTTTGCTGAACCGCCACCTTTGGCGATACAGAGGAATTTATACTCGTCGCCATCAACAGCATAAAGATCGATCTGCGCTGGCAGGTTGGTGCCAGTATTCACCTCTTTATACATATCCAGCGGTGCGTTTTGCGAGTAGCGCAGGTTATCTTCGATATAGGTGTTATAGACACCGCGCGCCAGCGCCGCTTCATCACCACCACCGGTCCATACACGCTGCCCTTTTTTACCGACGATTATCGCGGTGCCGGTATCCTGGCAGGTTGGCAGAACGCCTTTTGCGGCGATGTCGGAGTTGCGCAGGAATTGCAGCGCCACATATTTGTCGTTTTCGCTGGCTTCCGGGTCGCGCAGGATATCGGCCACTTGCTGCTGGTGAGCCGGACGCAGCATAAATGACGCATCATGAAACGCCTGACGCGCCAACAAAGTTAACGCTTCTGGCGCGACTTTCAAAATCTCCTGCCCTTCAAATTCAGATACGCTAACGTGTTCGCTGGTCAGCAGGTAGTACTCGGTATCATCTTTTTTGAGTGGGAAAGGAGCCTGATAATGAAAGGGTTTGTTTGACATTGTTCTCTCACTTACTGCCTGGTTTGGTTATGCTCTGGGCGGGTGTTCCATTGCCCTGTTAAAAGCGAGTTACATTATCCTACACACTTTTTTAACAAAAACTGAGACTAGTACGACTTTTTGCGGCTCCAGGTTACTTCCCGTAGGATTCTTGCTTTAATAGCGGGATTAATTTCCACATTCAAACAGGGATTGATCATGCAAAAACTTATTAACTCAGTGCAAAACTATGCCTGGGGAAGCAAAACGGCACTGACTGAACTTTATGGCATGGAAAATCCATCCAACCAGCCGATGGCTGAATTGTGGATGGGCGCACATCCGAAGAGCAGTTCACGTGTGCACAATGCCGCCGGAGATATCGTTTCACTGCGTGATGTGATTGAGGGTGATAAATCAACTCTGCTGGGAGATGCCGTTGCCAGGCGTTTTGGCGAACTGCCTTTCCTGTTCAAAGTGTTATGCGCAGCCCAGCCGCTCTCCATTCAGGTTCATCCAAATAAACGCAATTCTGAAATCGGTTTTGCCAAAGAAAATGCCGCCGGCATTCCAATGGATGCCGCCGAGCGTAACTATAAAGATCCTAACCACAAGCCAGAGCTGGTTTTTGCCCTGACCCCTTTCCTCGCGATGAACGCGTTTCGTGAGTTTTCCGAGATTGTTTCCCTGCTCCAGCCCGTCGCGGGCGCGCATCCGGCGATTGCTCATTTTTTACAGCAGCCCAATGCCGAACGTTTAAGCGAACTGTTCGCCAGCCTGTTGAATATGCAGGGTGAAGAGAAATCCCGCGCGCTGGCGATTTTGAAATCGGCGCTCGACAGCCAACAGGGTGAGCCGTGGCAAACGATTCGTTTAATTGCTGAATTTTACCCGGATGACAGCGGCCTGTTCTCCCCACTGTTACTGAATGTGGTAAAACTGAACCCTGGTGAAGCGATGTTCCTGTTCGCTGAAACACCACACGCCTACCTGCAAGGCGTGGCGCTGGAAGTGATGGCGAACTCCGATAACGTGCTGCGTGCGGGTCTGACGCCAAAATATATTGATATTCCGGAGCTGGTTGCCAACGTTAAGTTTGAAGCCAAACCGGCCAGCCAGTTGCTGACCCAGCCGGTGAAACAAGGTGCAGAGCTGGACTTCCCGATTCCGGTTGATGATTTTGCTTTCTCGCTGCATGACCTTAGCGATGAAGAAACTACCATCAGCCAGCAAAGTGCCGCCATTTTGTTCTGCGTTGAAGGCGAAGCAACACTGGGTAAAGGTTCTCAACAGTTAGCGCTTAAACCGGGTGAGTCCGCATTTATTGCCGCCAATGAGTCGCCGGTGACGGTGAAAGGCCACGGACGTTTAGCGCGTGTTTACAACAAGCTGTAAGAGCTTACTGAAATAATTAACATCTCTTGCTAAGCTTATTAAAGGCTTATAACACTTCAGGCGGCCAGTCCGCCTGATTTCATTTATGGATAATCATTATGAATAAATCGCTGGTAGCGGTAGGCGTCATTGTTGCGCTCGGCGTAGTCTGGACAGGCGGCGCATGGTACACAGGCAAGAAGATTGAAACCCATCTCGAAGACATGGTCGCACAGGCGAACGCGCAACTCAAACTGACAGCTCCTGAATCCAACCTGGAAGTGAGTTATCAAAACTATCATCGCGGCGTGTTCAGCAGCCAGTTGCAATTAGTGGTGAAGCCCATCGCCGGGAAAGAAAATCCGTGGATTAAAAGTGGCCAGAGCGTCATCTTCAATGAATCTGTTGACCACGGTCCCTTCCCTCTGGCCCAGCTTAAAAAACTGAATTTGATCCCGTCGATGGCGTCGATTCAAACCACGCTGGTCAATAACGCTGTGAGCAAGCCACTGTTTGATATGGCAAAAGGAGATACACCTTTTGAGATTAACTCTCGCATCGGTTACAGCGGCGATTCCAGTTCAGATATCTCGCTCAAGCCACTGAATTACGAGCAAAAAGATGAAAAAGTCGCCTTTAGCGGCGGTGAGTTCCAGTTAAATGCTGACCGAGACGGTAAAGCCATCTCCCTTTCCGGGGAGGCGCAAAGCGGTCGGGTCGATGCAGTTAACGAATACAACCAGAAAGTGCAGTTGACCTTTAATAATCTGAAAACCGATGGTTCCAGCACGCTGGCAAGTTTCGGTGAGCGCGTGGGTAACCAAAAACTGTCGCTGGAAAAAATGACCATTTCAGTGGAAGGCAAAGAACTGGCTCTGTTGGAAGGCATGGAGATCAGTGGTAAATCAGACCTGGTTAATGACGGTAAAACGATCAATAGCCAACTGGATTACTCGCTAAACAGCCTGAAGGTACAGAATCAGGATCTGGGCAGCGGCAAGCTGACTTTAAAAGTCGGTCAGATTGACGGTGAAGCCTGGCATCAGTTTAGCCAGCAATATAACGCGCAAACACAGGCGTTACTGGCACAGCCAGAGATTGCCAACAATGCCGAACTTTATCAGGAGAAAGTGACGGAAGCCTTCTTTAGCGCCCTGCCGCTGATGTTAAAAGGCGATCCGGTAATTACGATTGCGCCGTTAAGCTGGAAAAACAGTCAGGGTGAAAGCGCGCTGAATTTGTCGCTGTTCCTGAAAGATCCGGCAGCGACTAAAGAAGCGCCGCAAACACTGGCGCAGGAAGTTGATCGCTCGGTTAAATCTCTGGATGCAAAACTGACTATTCCGGTCGATATGGCAACCGAACTGATGACTCAGGTGGCGAAGCTGGAAGGCTATCAGGAAGATCAAGCTAAAAAGCTGGCGAAACAGCAAGTTGAAGGTGCATCAGCAATGGGCCAGATGTTCCGTCTGACCACCTTGCAGGACAATGCCATCACCACCAGCCTGCAATATGCTAACGGTCAGATCACGTTGAATGGTCAGAAAATGTCGCTGGAAGATTTTGTCGGTATGTTTGCGATGCCAGCACTTACCGTTCCGGCTGTACCGGCCATCCCGCAACAGTAATTCACAGCCAAAACGCCGGAGAGTTTTCTCTCCGGCGTTTTTTCACTTCAACATAAAGTCATACTGAATACTCATTTTCACATCCCAGTAATTCAGGCGATTGCCCAGCGTACTACCATCGCGCTTTTCCCGTCCTTTATCGGCTGCAAGAAAGAAATTCATCCCTTGTAGCGGCCCTTCGCTGACCCGATAGTTCATACCGCCTAAGATACCTGCGCCTTCAATCCGCACATCTCGTTTACTGGATTCATAGCCGCGAGTCACAATCGGTGCCAATGTCAGCGTAAATTGCGGGGTTAAACGATAATTGACACCCAATTGCCAGGACTGCATACCTTCCCGGTTACGATCAAGACTTAACGAGAAAGGATAACCAATATCGGTGTCCACCACGGCTCCGTTCATCGCATGACGCAGATAACCACCGCTACCAAACACGCTTCCCCACGGCGCGCTCCACGTCAGTTGGCCGCTAACCAGCGCCGTTTCATTGGGCTGGTTGGTGTTACGACTTAAGCCTTCCAGTTGCGCATAAAAGCCGAGCAACTCCCCTTTCAGCGCATAATCCTGGGCGAGCGAAATGCTTTTCTCAAAAATAGTTTGTAGCTGATTAGAAACATCTTTCTGTGCCGATGCCCCCAAAGAATAACGGCTGGTATCATCATGCCAACTGGCAGCTAAAAAAGAACGAGCGCGATGTTTATCGTATTTTCCGGTCTGGCTGTTATAAACACCTTCATCACGGATACCGGTTGTTGAATCAGTCCATAAAAATACCCGGGAGCGCCACATTCCCCACAGTTCAATATTGGGCGTTAAAGCCCAATAACCTAATGCTCCTTCAGAAACGGTCGGTAATGTACGTTGCGAACTGCCAGCAATTAACGGAATACGATAAGGTAAACTACCATAACTATAATCTGTCCCGAAACGACCTAATTTAAGTAAACTCTTTTCACTCGGTTTTATTTTTACCGCACCCAATGCATAGCCAAAACTTTTATCGCCATCAAGATACCATCGGGTACTCATATCAGCACGAGCACCTAATTTATAAACATAATAGGCTCCACCTTCGACGCCAATAATATTAGCGTAATAACCGCTATTAAAATCGAGCAATCCTCCTTGCACCCATGCGTAAATATCTCTTCCCGCGCCAGCACTGGGCTTGTCAGCCCGGCGCAATTCATTTTTCAGTCTGATTCGTAGTCCCGCTTCATCGTCAGCCAGTTGTGCAGCGTAAGCGGAGGTAAGGCCAGAGGCAGCCGTCAGGGAAATAACGGCCATGGCCACTATTTTTCTCATAGTTGCACCTTTGATGTTCTGATTATTTTTATAAGATATTAATTAGTGATATCGCTGATTAATTGCTGCTGCATTTTTTTACGATTATCAATTTCGACCACAATTTCTTTGAATTTTTTATCAGTCAGCGGATAAAACCAAATTATAACGAATGCCAGTAGCATAAATCCGCAAGGGACTAAGGCAATTGATGTGCGGATCCCCATAATAACTTCCGGCGTTTGTGCCTGATTCGCAATATATCCGCTTAATCCCAAAATAAAGGCGGGAATTGAACCCCCTATTGCCTGTCCACATTTTCGGGTAAATGAGAATAATGAATAGGTAAGCCCTTCAATGCGTACACCGGTCAGGTATTCACCATATTCTACAGTATCGGCCTCCAGCGCCCACATCACCGTCATGGTAACGCCCTGACCCACTGAAGCGATGGCTAACGCGATCAGTGCCACCGGCAGCGACCAGACTGAAACCCAGAAGAACAGCAAATAACCACAAGTTCCCAGCAGAGCGCCAATCAGGAAGGTATTCTTTTTACCGATTCTGGCAACCATTCCCGGCACCAGCGGTGCCGATGCCACTGTGCCGACCAGGTTTTGCACCAACACCAGCACAGTAAACAACCCGGCATCATTCAGTACATAGCGCACGTAGAACAACGACGAAGCACTGACCGCGAAGGTCGAGATCAGCACGCATAGCGCGCCAATGCACAACATAAACAGCGGACGATTCCGTTTCAGCGTTTGCAGGCTGATCTTCAATGACGGCTGCGCCACGATACGCACTACATTCTCGCGCGTCGATTTAAAGCAAATGAAGTAAAGCACCATCCCGGCAATCGCCAGGGTAATCGTCCAGAAATGGTATACCGACACCATCTCCTCCGGGCTGGAGTGCTTAATGCTCGGGCCAATCAGAAAAGCCAGGCAGACAAAGGTCAGCGAAGCGGCAATCCCGCGAGCCGCGCCCAGACGGGCGCGGGATTGTGGTTGTTGGGTCATGGCAGTTGCCAGTGAGCCATAAGGTATATTGACCAGGCTGTAACAAAGCCCCAGCCCCATATAAGTCAAATATGCATACACCACTTTGCTGCTATGACTCCAGTCGGTCGGCACCCAGAAAACCAGCACGCTGAAGATCATTAACGGTGCAGTGCCGAACAGCAAGAAGGGGCGGAATTTGCCCCAACGGGTATTTACGCTGTCTACCACCCGTCCGGCGAAGACGTCAGCAAAAGCATCGAATACCCGCACCAGTAATAGCATGGTGCCCGCCGCAGCGGCACCGACGCCAGCGACGTCGGTGTAGTAACTCAACAGGAAGAGCGCCCCCATGGCGAAGGCGAAGTTATTGGCAACGTCACCGAGGCTGTAGCCGACGATGGTGCGCCATGAGAGTTGTTGATTCATTTTTTGCCTCCCTGCTGCGGTTTTTCACCGAAATTCATGCCAGTCCAGCGTTTTTGCAGCGAGAAAGCCGCCGATTTTGGTTTGCGGTCACGAGTGAAAATCCCTTTCTTGTTACCGCCAACGCGCAGAATGCCCTGCGAAGTCGCAAAATCAGCGAAGTTCCATACCTGTTCACCAACGACAGCACTAACACGGTCAAAGACGCGGTGATACATATCCAGCCACGCGCACTGATACTCTTCACTCCACATATCGGTGTACATCGAGTGCAGACCGGCTAACGTATCCACCCCGTATTCGGTGATGATAATCGGCTGATGCAGTTTCTCCTGCCACGCAAGCAGTTCTTTTTCCAGTACCTTTTCTGCCGTCTCCAGATCGCCGCTTTGGACATACCAGCCGTAATAACGGTTCAGACACAGCACATCAAAGAGATCGCTGATGGTATCGGTGTGAGCGTCGCAGAACATCACATTGACGCAGGTGATCGGTCGTGTCGGGTCGAGTTTACGCGTTGCTTCTGCCAGTGGCGCGAAATATTCCCGGGCACCTTGCGGGCGGGTATCTGGTTCATTGGCAATGCTCCACATCACCACGCTTGGGTGGTTTTTGTCACGCGCAATCAGTTCTTTAATCGCCTGTAAGTGCGCCTGCTGGGTTTCCCCATTGACCGCCTCTTCGCTGTACAGTTCTTTCGGTTTGTTGCCCGCTTCGAAACCAATTCCTAAAGAAAGGTTAAAGCCGACGGCGGCAGTTTCATCAATCACCACAATGCCATGTTCGTCAGCCCAGTCGAGCATCTCTTCAGCGTAAGGGTAATGCGAGGTGCGGTAAGAGTTGGCACCAATCCAGTCCATCAATGCGTGATCGTGCACCATCAGCACGTTATCGAATCCCTTGCCACGCAAATCCGCATCTTCATGACGACCAAAGCCAGTGAAGTAGAACGGTTTGTGGTTGATCAGGAACTGTTCACCCTTTACTGCCACCGAGCGGATACCGACGCGCAGTGGATAGATGTCGCACTCTGTCTGGCTTTTTGCGGTGACGCACAGTTCATAGAGATACCCATCACCGGGTTGCCAGAGATTCGGGTTCACCACTTGCAAGGTTCCGCTGTGACCTTGTCCGGCTGCGACAACCTGCTGATCAGCATCACGCAGTTCGACGCTGATATCACCATTGGCCACCACCTGCCAGTCAATGGAAGCGTGGTTGCAGTCTTGCGCTACATGCGTCACCACGGTGATATCGTCCACCCAGGTGTTCGGCGTGGTATAGAGCATTACGCTGCGGTGGATCCCGGCGTAGTTAAAGAAATCATGGAAATAAGACTGCTTTTTCTTGCCGTTTTCGTCGGTAATCACCATTCCCGGCGGGATAGTCTGCCAGTTCAGCTCATTGTTCACACAAACGGTGATACGCACACTTTTTCCGGCAATCACATATGGAGTCACATCGGCTTCAAACGGCGTATAGCCGCCCTGATGCTCCATCACTTCCTGATTATTAACCCACACTTTGCCATAATGAGTGACCGCATCGAAACGCAGCACGATACGCTGGCCCGCCCAACCTTTGGGTATAAAGACTTCGCGCTGATACCAGACATTGCCCACATAATTACGAATATCCGCATCAGCAAACTGATCGTTAAAACTGCCTGGTACGGCAATCGCCCGACTCTCTTGCAACGTGCTTTCCCACCAACGCTGATCATTTCCACAGTTTTCGCGATCCAGGCTGAATGCCCACAGACCGTCGAGTTTTTTGATTTCACGGGTTGGGGTTTCTACAGGACGTAACATAAGGGACTCCTCATTAAGATAAAAACACTGGTCAACCTTTAATTTGATTAGTTAACCAATTAAGCAATGCAAACAGTTATCTGTGAGAAACCCACGGAAGAGAAATGGAAATAAAAAGAACTGACACCGCGATCAAAAAACCAAAAACTGCAATACCCACAGCGTGACATGGATCGCATTAATCTCTAAAACAACGTTGACAGAAGCTACAAAATAAGCAACCGAACGCTCGTTCGAGTAGCTTAAAACGCTAAATTTCCGTGACATATGATTGTGGTGTATGTGTTAACGGGATTTTGCGATCAGGCGAGAACGTTTTGGTATGGTGCTGTTAAGGACATTAAATGCGGGCGCAGTGGTCACCGGCCCGCGGCAAGAAGATATCAGGATGCGGTTAAAATACCGCCAATCATCGCACGTAATCCCTGGGCAAATGACGCGTCACCCGCCAGGTCTTCGGCTTCGATGTCGGCCAGTACGCCATAGGTCAGATCCAGCAATAAACGAGAGGTCATCGCCGTGTTAATGTCAGGACTTATCTCACCTTTTTGCTGGGCATCGCGCATACGCTGGGCGATGTATTCGGTGATTGTCAGATGCTTATTCCTGAGCATAGCGGCAACCTGCGGATTGCGCATTCCTTCCGCCATAATCTCTACCACCAGCGCCCGCTGGGCAAAGGCTTCATGCGTCAGGGAGACTATCGACTCGACCATATATTCTACAAAATGAATCCCTTCGATAGGGTCCCGGAAGCGGGCCAGCGCCCTCTCCTGATCCTGGAGGATAATTGCCTGAATCAAGGCTTCTTTAGAAATGAAATGGTGGTAAAGCGTCCCGGGACTTATACCGCAGGATTTACAGATGGCTTTCATCGAGGCACTGTGAAATCCATTTTCTGAAAAAATCTCTCTGGCAGCATTGAGGATCCGGGTCCGTGTCGGTTGTGCTTCAGTCTGCATGTTATCCATCGTTAAACCAATATAGTTAGCATGAATAACTAGTTTACCGCGTTGTCAGGTGAGCGCCTATCATTGCTGTTGAATAGTGCGAAGGCACACCCGATTCGTTTACTATTCACACGATAATTGGTCAACCAATGAACATAACATGGTTACCAGTTTTCTGGCGTTTTTTCACTGCTGAACTCGCTGTACCGGTAAACAACACTCACTCAGTTGTTTACCGGCCTGCTAGCGATTAATTAAGCTCCTGTACCCCACCGCCGGATACGGTGAGTATTTGCCCGCTTATCCAACTGGCAGCAGGTGAACACAGAAACAGCGCCGCGTTAGCAATATCTTGCGGTTGACCCAGACGTCTGATTGGCGTGTGCTGCAACATTTTTTGTTCAATTTCTGGCGTAATAACGGATTTTAGAGCATCAGTTAATATTGCCCCCGGCGCAATGCCATTCACCCGAATATTTTTTTCACCCAGATCAAATGCCATATTTCTCACCAGATGACTGGCCGCAGCTTTAGATGACGCATAGGAAGTCATGTTTTTATTTTTATTTTCTGCAGCCATAGAAGTGATAGTCAGAATAACACCTCCGCCATTTTTTTCCATTTCTGGCGCAATGAGTTGTGACAGATGGAAAAAAGAAAACACATTCAGTTCATAAGCGCGGCGGAAATCCGCCATTGGCATATCAAACGGTTTAGGACCACCGCCACCCGCGTTGTTAACCAGAATATCCACTTTGCCCAACTTACTGATGGCAAAGTCTGCCAGAGCAGATAATTCCTGTTCGGAAGTAATATCACAACGCCAGGCAAATGCCTGTCCACCAAGCTGTTGAATCTCATCAACAACATGATTTGCTGCATCGGCATTAATATCACTGACCACCACAGATGCACCTGCTGTCGCGAATGTAATGGCAATTTCTTTACCAATACCAGCACCCGCACCGGTGATGATGGCGCATTTTCCGTCGAGTCTCAGGTTGTCAGAATTAAACACATAAACCTCCTGTGAACTTCAGTAAATAAATTAAAAGGCACCGCCTGTGTGCCACATTTTTTATCATTAACCTCGGGGAAAAGACACTACCAGGTATAGCAGATAAAGAGAGATTATTTCGCCGTAATGAGCCGCGCGGGGATAATCAGATTTCGAGAGTGATTCTCTTCGTGACTGATTTTTTGCATCATGCGATCGGCAAGCGTAAAGCCCAGTTCCCGCGCAGGTGTGCAGGCCCAGACAATCGGAAAATCATCAAGAGCAGTTTGCGTTACATCAGTAAATGCCGCTAATGAAACCTGTTGCTCAAAATAACGATCGACCCCGCTTTCGCCGCTTTGCCGCCCTGCTTTCAGTAAACCAAACCACGCGCCCATCGCAATGGTTTCGTTGTAGCACACCACCGCGCTGATGGTCGGGTTATGGCGCAAAAGCGCCGTTATAGCTTCCGCAGCCAGCTTCTGGCTGGAAGAACATTCCAGTACCCAATCGCTGTGAAACGGCAGACCAAATTTTAATAGTGTTGCGCAATATCCACCCACTCGTTCCGCGCGGGTTAAAGAGGAACTTTGCCCTCCCAGCCAGGCGATACGCTGATGCCCATTGCGAATAAGGTGTTCCGTCAATAACTGCGCTGCCTGCATGTTATCCGGGCGAACAGTATCCACATCTTCAAGATAGCTGGCACGGGATGCAAAAATCACCGGGATGTCTTTTTCTTCTGCCATGCGCCGCAGGTCATCACTGCTTCCTGCCGCACCGGCAATCACCACACCATCGACACCCTGATTCAGTAGCAGTGAAAATCGCTGGGCCAGTTGCTCGCCATCTTTACCGCCGTGGAGCAAAAAAACCATCCGCCCCTGTGCTTCCAGTGCCTCTGTCAGCCCGGCCGTTAATTCAGCGTAAAACGGCGAAGATAAGTCGCGCACAATTAAGCCAATTACGCCACTCTGCCCGCCGCGCAGCGCAGATGCCTGGCGATTTCGCACAAAGCCTAACTCTTCAATGGCCGCGTTAACCCGTTCTCCCGTGGCGGCAGATATTCGCCCTTTGCCACTAAGCACCAGCGAAACGGTACTGACTGACACGCCCGCAGCCAGCGCAACATCATGAATGGTGATTTTTTTGGCGGTAGCCATGCAGATGACCTACTCCCTGATTATGTGACAGATAAAACGTTTTACCTTTAATTTATCTTATACCCGCTATTATCGTTGCGTAATGTGATTTATGCCTCACTAAAATTTGATAAAACGTTTTATCTTCTCGCGCAATTTATTGAATCCAGACTGTTCTCAACAAGGAGTCGTTTTATGACGGCGAAAGCAGCACCGAAAGTCACGCTGTGGGAATTCTTCCAGCAGTTAGGCAAAACCTTTATGTTACCCGTGGCGTTATTGTCGTTCTGCGGCATTATGCTCGGAATTGGCAGTTCCCTTAGCAGCCACGATGTCATCACCCTAATCCCGGCATTGGGTAACCCCGTGTTGCAGGCCATCTTTACCTGGATGAGTAAGGTTGGCTCGTTTGCTTTTAGCTTTCTGCCAGTGATGTTCTGTATTGCAATCCCACTCGGGCTGGCGCGTGAAAACAAAGGTGTTGCAGCATTCGCGGGTTTTGTCGGTTACGCGGTCATGAACCTTGCGGTTAACTTCTGGTTGACCAATAAAGGCATTCTACCAACCACCGATGCAGCCGTTCTGAAAGCCAATAATATCCAGAGTATTCTTGGGATCCAGTCGATCGACACCGGGATCCTCGGTGCAGTGATCGCCGGTATCATTGTCTGGATGCTGCATGAGCGTTTCCATAATATCCGCCTGCCAGATGCGCTGGCGTTCTTCGGCGGCACCCGCTTCGTGCCCATTATCTCCTCACTGGTGATGGGACTTGTCGGTCTGGTAATTCCGTTAGTCTGGCCGATATTTGCTATGGGCATTAGTGGATTAGGTCATATGATCAATAGCGCAGGCGATTTCGGACCGATGCTGTTTGGTACTGGCGAACGTCTGCTGTTGCCGTTTGGTCTGCATCACATTCTGGTGGCATTAATTCGCTTTACTGATGCGGGCGGCACGCAGGAAGTCTGCGGTCAAACCGTAAGCGGCGCGCTGACTATCTTCCAGGCGCAATTAAGCTGCCCGACCACACACGGTTTCTCTGAAAGCGCTACGCGTTTCCTCTCCCAGGGAAAAATGCCTGCCTTCCTCGGCGGCCTGCCTGGTGCGGCATTAGCCATGTATCACTGCGCACGCCCGGAAAATCGCCATAAAATTAAAGGCCTGCTGATTTCTGGCCTGATCGCCTGTGTCGTTGGCGGCACCACAGAACCGCTGGAGTTCCTGTTCCTGTTCGTTGCGCCAGTCCTGTATGTCATCCACGCACTGTTAACCGGCCTCGGCTTCACTGTCATGTCCGTTCTCGGTGTCACCATCGGTAATACCGACGGTAATATCATCGACTTTGTGGTATTCGGTATTTTGCATGGTCTGTCGACTAAGTGGTACATGGTGCCAGTGGTGGCGGCAATTTGGTTTGTTGTTTACTACGTCATCTTCCGTTTCGCTATCACCCGCTTCAATCTGAAAACACCGGGGCGCGACAGTGAAATCGCCAGCTCAATCGAAAAAGCCGTTGTCGGTACGCCCGGTAAATCAGGTTACAACGTTCCGGCAATCCTCGAAGCCCTGGGTGGTGCCGACAATATTGTCAGCCTTGATAACTGTATTACTCGCCTGCGTTTGTCTGTGAAAGATATGTCGCTTGTGAATGTGCAGGCGCTGAAGGACAATCGGGCAATTGGCGTAGTTCAATTGAATCAACATAACCTGCAGGTTGTTATTGGGCCGCAAGTTCAATCGGTAAAAGATGAAATGGCCGGTTTGATGCGCACTGTTCAGGCATAAGGATAAAATATGTTCGATTTTTCAAAGGTCGTGGATCGTCATGGAACATGGTGTACACAATGGGACTATGTCGCTGACCGTTTCGGCTCTGCGGATCTGCTGCCGTTCACGATTTCAGACATGGATTTTGCCACCGCACCCTGCATTATCGAGGCGCTGAATCAGCGCCTGATGCACGGTGTGTTTGGCTACAGCCGCTGGAAAAACGATGAGTTTCTCGCGGCAATTGCCCACTGGTTTTCCACCCAACATAACACCGCTATTGATACGCAGTCGGTGGTTTATGGCCCTTCTGTTATCTATATGGTGTCGGAATTGATTCGCCAGTGGTCTGCCGTCGGTGAAGGCGTGATGATCCATACCCCCGCTTACGACGCATTTTACAAAGCCATTGAAGGTAATCAGCGCACCGTGATGCCCGTTGCTTTAGAGAAGCGGGAGGACGGTTGGTTTTGCAATATGGCAAAACTGGAAGCTGTACTGGCGAAACCAGAATGTAAAATTATGCTCCTGTGTAGCCCGCAGAACCCCACGGGTAAAGTCTGGACTTGCGATGAACTGGAGATAATGGCAGACCTTTGCGAACGCTATGGTGTACGCGTTATCTCCGATGAAATCCATATGGATATGGTATGGGATGAGCAACCACATATTCCCTGGAGCAACGTGGCGCGCGGAGACTGGGCGCTGCTGACTTCTGGTTCGAAAAGTTTCAATATTCCTGCCCTGACCGGAGCTTACGGTATCATTGAAAACAGCGAGAGCCGCGAGACGTATTTATCAGCACTGAAAGGTCGTGATGGGCTTTCCTCCCCTTCTGTACTGGCATTAACAGCACATATCGCCGCCTATCAGCAAGGCGCAGCGTGGCTGGATGCCTTACGTGTCTATCTGAAAGACAATCTGAGGTATATCGCCAATACAATGAACGCCGCGTTCCCGGAACTCAACTGGCAGCCCCCACAATCCACTTATCTCGCCTGGCTTGATTTACGGCCTCTGAACATTGATGACAATGCACTGAAAAAAGTCCTGATTGAGCAAGAAAAAGTGGCGATCATGCCGGGATATACCTACGGCGAAGAAGGCCGTGGCTTTGTTCGTCTCAATGCCGGATGCCCTCGTTCGAAACTGGAAAAAGGTGTCGCCGGATTAATTAACGCCATCCGCACTGTACGTTGATTGCGATTGCGCAACGCAAATAATCGTTGCGCAATCGTAGATTTTTACCCTGCTTTGTTTTTATAATGGTGCGCACTTTTATATCCAGAAAAAGAGTGCGACCATGATTGATACCACCCTGCCATTAACTGATATCCATCGCCACCTTGATGGCAACATTCGTCCCCAGACCATCCTTGAACTTGGCCGCCAGTATAATATTTCACTTCCTGCACAATCGCTGGAAACGCTGATCCCCCACGTTCAGGTCATCGCCAACGAACCCGATCTGGTCAGCTTCCTGAGCAAACTTGACTGGGGCGTTAAAGTTCTCGCTTCTCTTGATGCCTGCCGTCGCGTGGCATTTGAAAATATTGAAGATGCCGCTCGAAACGGCCTGCACTATGTCGAACTACGTTTTTCGCCAGGCTACATGGCGATGACGCATCAGTTGCCTGTTGCGGGCGTGGTTGAAGCCGTCATTGATGGCGTGCGTGAAGGTTGCCGCACTTTTGGTGTGCAGGCGAATCTTATCGGCATTATGAGTCGAACCTTTGGCGAAGCCGCCTGCCAGCAAGAACTGGAGGCATTTTTAGCCCACCGTGACCAGATTACCGCGCTGGATTTAGCCGGTGATGAACTTGGTTTCCCGGGGAGTCTGTTCCTTTCTCACTTCAATCGCGCACGTGATGCGGGTTGGCATATTACTGTTCATGCAGGTGAAGCTGCTGGCTCGGAAAGCATCTGGCAGGCTATTCGTGAACTGGGGGCGGAACGTATTGGACATGGCGTAAAAGCCATTGAAGATCGGGCGCTGATGGATTTTCTTGCCGAACAGCAAATTGGTATTGAATCCTGTCTGACCTCAAATATTCAGACCAGTACCGTAGCCTCTCTGGTGGCACATCCACTGAAAACGTTCCTTGAGCATGGTATTTGCGCCAGCATTAACACTGATGATCCGGGGGTTCAGGGCGTAGATATCATTCACGAATATACCGTCGCCGCACCCGCTGCGGGTTTATCTCGCGAGCAAATTCGCCAGGCGCAGATTAACGGTCTGGAAATGGCGTTTTTGAGCGCCGATGAGAAACGTGCTCTGAGAGAAAAAGTGACTGCGAAGTAAGAACATGCCTGATAAGGCGCGTAAGCGTCGTATCAGGCATTTGAATTCATCGCCGGATGCAGTGTAGTCGCTTTATCCGGCTCCAAAAATCGATTATCACGCCAGGCACAGCGTCGCGCGATGTTTGGCGGATTCGATACCAAGTTCAATGAGTTCCATCACCTGAATCGCCTGACTTGCCGGCACCGGATTTTCTCCGTCACCATTCAACGCATCACGAATAGCAGCGTAGTAAGCCGGATAATTTCCCGGCACCGTCAGCAGTGTTTCTTCGACGCGTTCCTCACCTTCAACACGGGTAAGTACGCCGTCACGCATATCATAGCCCCAATCTTCCTGCGGCAAACGTTCGCCATTTTTCAGCCGCTCTTCCTGTGGATCGAGTCCATACTTAACGTAGCTGCCGCGAGAACCATGAACGATATAGCGTGCCGACTCTGCTGCCGCCAACATAGTGCCGTGTAAAATGACCCGCCGCTGTGGGTAGGACAAAATGGCGTGGAAATAATCTGTCGACTGCGCTCCCGGGCGTAACTGTGCTAAATCTACGGTCATGCTGACGGGTAAGCCAAACAGCGTAATAGCCTGATCGAGCAAATGCGGCGCTAAATCGTACCAGATACCGCTACCGGGGCCGCCCTGTTCACGCCAGCGATCGCGCACCTGTGGACGGAAGCGGTCGAAATGAGACTCAAAGTAAGCCACTTCCCCCAGCAAGCCTTCCGCGAGCAAACCTTTTAGCGTCAGGAAATCGCTATCCCAGCGACGGTTATGAAACACTGACAACACGCGCCCAAGACTCTTTGCCAGAGCATCCAGCTCCCGTGCTTGTGACAGTGTCACGGTGAAAGGCTTATCAACAACCACATGTTTACCCGCTTCCAGTGCCGCTTTTGCTAACGGAAAATGGGTATCGTTGGGCGTAGGAATGACAATCAGGTCAATATTAGGATCATTAAAGAGATGCTTCGGTTCAGAGACAACCGTAACTGTTGGCCAATCAGCCTTCACTTTTGTTTCGTCACTGCTGGAGATCACCGCCAGCTCCAGCCCGGGCGTGCCCGCAATCAGGGGAGCATGGAAGGTTTTGCTCGCATAACCGTACCCAATCAACCCAACACGGATGTTGTCGCTCATGTCATTGCCTCTCATTGAAGTATGATGCTATTTGACACTATCCTTTACCCTCTCTCAACAGTTTAATAACCTGCCTGCAATACGGGGGGTTATTTAACTTAAGTCAAAAAAAGAGCGAATTTTCTGAAGGCAAAAGATAAATATCGCAAAAACATCAGTAAAAATCTTGCTGGAGCAATTATTGCTAAGTAACATTTACGGCCTTAGTTAATGGATCAATCAACATAGATGTGGGCAGTAATGAATCGTCTTATTGAATTAACAGGTTGGATCGTTCTTATCGTTTCAGTCATTCTTCTTGGCGTGGCGAGTCACATTGACAACTACCAGCCGCCTGAACAGAGTACTCCGGTACAACACAAGTAATCTCTGCGTTTGCAGGGCAACATGCAGCCCGTCCGGGTGCATGTTTTGACTTGTCGGGTATTTAAACCAGGAATTTATTATTTTGCACGGTGTTGTTGACGATTGTCAGGGATAGTAAAGCGCGTTACTCTTTTATTAGCAGTATTTCATCCCAGAATTATTTGCCATCAGCACATTCTTATTATTGCTTTAACGTTCACCTATGGTGAGATTTTATCATTACATATAATGCCTACCACTTTGGTATTAGTTATTTAATGGATCTTTTATGACAGCTCAGGAATACTTATTAAAATTTCGTAAAATCAATTCACTCGAAAGCCTGGAAAAACTCTACGATCATCTTAATTACACCCTGACGGACGATCAGGATATTATAAATATGTATCGTGCAGCCGATCACCGCCGAGCAGAGCTGGTTTCTGGCGGGCGTTTGTTTGACCTCGGACAGGTTCCGAAATCGGTCTGGCACTACGTTCAATAAAGAAAGTAGCGATCGGTTATAAAAGCTTTATAATGACGCCCCTAAAATTAGATTTGCCCGTTTGCTGTCGCTATTCTGGAGAACTTATGACCACCACAACGCCACAACGTATTGGAGGCTGGTTGCTTGGCCCGTTAGCCTGGCTGTTAGTTGCCTTACTGAGTACGACGCTGGCGCTGTTGCTGTACTCCGCAGCGTTATCTTCTCCTCAAACATTTAAAACGCTCAGCGAACAATCCCTGACAACGCAAATCTCATGGGGCGTTTCGTTTATTACCGCCATCGCTATGTGGTATTACACACTGTGGTTAACCATCGCTTTCTTTAAACGTCGGCGTTGTGTTCCTAAACATTATATTATCTGGCTACTGATTTCCGTATTACTGGCAGTTAAAGCCTTCGCGTTTTCTCCGGTTGAAGATGGTGTAGCCGTTCGCCAGTTGCTGTTTACTTTGTTGGCAACTGCATTGATCGTCCCCTATTTCAAACGCTCGTCGCGGGTGAAAGCGACGTTTGTGAATCCGTAATAACCTTACAGTTAACCTGTTGTCGCCTGCTCTGGATTAACGGATAATAGGCGGCTTTTTTATTTCAGGCCGAAAAATGACTGACTACCTGTTACTGTTTGTCGGAACTGTACTGGTCAATAACTTTGTACTGGTCAAGTTTCTGGGGCTCTGTCCGTTTATGGGGGTTTCCAAAAAGCTGGAAACCGCGATGGGCATGGGGCTGGCAACAACATTTGTGATGACGCTGGCGTCTATTTGCGCCTGGCTTATCGACACGTGGATTTTAATCCCACTCAATCTGATTTATCTGCGCACCCTGGCGTTTATTCTGGTGATTGCCGTAGTCGTGCAGTTCACCGAGATGGTGGTGCGTAAAACCAGCCCGGTACTTTATCGGCTACTCGGGATTTTTCTGCCGCTTATCACCACCAACTGTGCGGTGCTCGGCGTAGCGTTGCTGAATATCAACCTCGGGCACAATTTCTTGCAGTCGGCGCTGTACGGTTTTTCTGCTGCTGTCGGCTTCTCGCTGGTGATGGTGCTTTTTGCCGCCATTCGCGAACGTCTTGCTGTGGCCGATGTTCCGGCCCCTTTTCGTGGTAATGCCATTGCGCTGATTACTGCGGGTCTTATGTCTCTGGCCTTTATGGGCTTTAGTGGTTTGGTGAAGTTGTAATGAATGCTATCTGGATTGCCGTTGCCGCCGTGAGCCTGCTGGGCCTGGTGTTTGGCGCCATTCTGGGTTATGCCTCCCGCCGTTTTGCGGTGGAAGACGATCCGGTCGTTGAGAAAATTGACGAAATTTTACCGCAAAGCCAGTGTGGTCAGTGCGGTTATCCAGGCTGTCGTCCGTATGCGGAAGCCATCAGTTGTAATGGCGAAAAAATCAACCGCTGCGCACCTGGTGGCGAAGCTGTGATGTTGAAAATTGCCGAGTTGCTTAATGTCGAGCCACAGCCGCTGGATGGCGAAGCGCAAGAGTTGACGCCTGCGCGCATGGTGGCAGTTATTGATGAAAATAACTGTATTGGCTGCACTAAGTGCATTCAGGCGTGTCCGGTAGACGCCATTGTTGGCGCTACCCGCGCAATGCATACAGTGATGAGCGATCTGTGCACGGGCTGCAATCTTTGCGTTGACCCATGCCCTACACACTGCATCTCCTTACAACCGGTCGCAGAAACGCCTGACTCCTGGAAATGGGATCTGAACACCATTCCCGTGCGCATCATTCCCGTGGAACACCATGTTTAAGTTATTTTCTGCTTTCAAAAAAAATAAAATCTGGGACTTCAACGGCGGTATTCATCCACCGGAAATGAAAACCCAGTCCAACGGTACGCCTCTACGCCAGGTGCCACTGGCGCAGCGATTTGTCATTCCGCTGAAGCAACATATTGGCGCTGAAGGTGAGCTGTGTGTTAGCGTCGGGGATAAAGTGCTGCGCGGTCAGCCACTCACTCGCGGTCGCGGCAAAATGCTGCCGGTTCACGCACCAACCTCCGGCACCGTTACAGCTATTGCCCCCCACTCTACGGCTCATCCTTCAGCATTAGCTGAGTTAAGCGTGATTATTGATGCTGATGGTGAAGACTGCTGGATCCCACGTGACGGCTGGAGCGATTACCGCTCACGTAGCCGGGAAGAGTTAATTGAACGTATTCATCAGTTTGGCGTCGCCGGGCTGGGGGGGGCGGGCTTCCCTACGGGTGTTAAATTGCAGGGTGGCGGCGATAAAATCGAAACCTTGATTATCAATGCTGCCGAGTGCGAACCGTATATTACCGCCGATGACCGTCTGATGCAGGATTGCGCTGCTCAGGTGGTGGAAGGCATTCGCATTCTTGCGCATATCCTACAACCGCGCGAAATTCTTATCGGTATTGAAGATAACAAACCACAGGCGATTTCCATGCTGCGCGCAGTGCTGGCAGACTCCCGCGATATCGCTCTACGGGTTATTCCAACTAAATATCCTTCCGGCGGTGCCAAACAGTTAACCTACATCCTGACCGGGAAGCAGGTGCCACACGGCGGCCGTTCATCAGATATCGGTGTGTTAATGCAAAACGTCGGCACCGCTTACGCGGTGAAACGCGCAGTTATCGATGGCGAGCCCATTACCGAGCGCGTGGTGACGCTGACTGGTGAAGCCATTGCACGTCCGGGCAACGTCTGGGCGCGACTGGGTACACCTGTGCGTCATTTATTGGATGATGCCGGATTCCGTCCTTCTGCTGATCAAATGGTGATTATGGGCGGCCCGCTAATGGGCTTTACATTGCCGTGGCTGGATGTGCCGGTCGTCAAAATCACTAACTGCCTGCTGGCGCCGTCGGCCAGTGAACTCGGTGAACCGCAGGAAGAACAAAGCTGCATCCGCTGTAGCGCCTGTGCTGACGCCTGCCCTGCCGATCTTCTGCCGCAACAGTTGTACTGGTTCAGCAAAGGTCAGCAGCACGATAAAGCCACCGCGCACAACATTGCCGACTGTATTGAATGTGGGGCCTGCGCCTGGGTTTGCCCGAGCAACATTCCACTGGTGCAATATTTCCGTCAGGAAAAAGCAGAAATTGCCGCCATTCGTCAGGAAGAGAAACGCGCCGCAGAAGCAAAAGCGCGTTTTGAAGCCCGTCAGGCACGTCTGGAGCGCGAAAAAGCCGCGCGTCTTGAACGACATAAGAGCGCGGCGGTACAACCTGCAGCCAAAGACAAAGACGCGATTGCTGCCGCACTGGCACGTGTGAAAGAGAAGCAGGCCCAGGCCACGCAGCCTATTGTGATCAAAGCTGGCGAACGTCCGGATAACAGCGCAATTATTGCAGCACGGGAAGCGCGTAAAGCGCAAGCCAGAGCGAAGCAGGCAGAATTACAACAGATCAACGACGCAACAACCGTTGCTGATCCGCGCAAGGCTGCCGTCGAGGCCGCTATTGCCCGCGCCAAAGCACGCAAACTGGAACAGCAGCAGGCTAACGCCGAGCCGGAAGAACAGGTTGATCCGCGCAAAGCCGCCGTCGAGGCCGCTATTGCCCGCGCCAAAGCACGCAAACTGGAACAGCAGCAGGCTAACGCCGAGTCAGAAGAACAGGTTGATCCGCGTAAAGCTGCCGTCGAGGCCGCTATTGCCCGTGCCAAAGCGCGTAAACTGGAACAGCAGCAGGCTAACGCCGAGCCGGAAGAACAGGTTGATCCGCGTAAAGCTGCCGTCGAGGCCGCTATTGCTCGTGCCAAAGCACGAAAACTGGAACAGCAGCAGACTAACGCCGAGCCGGAAGAACAGGTTGATCCGCGTAAAGCGGCAGTTGCCGCGGCTATTGCCCGCGTTCAGGCAAAAAAAGCCGCCCAGCAAAAGGTTGTAAACGAGGACTAAATGGTATTCAGAATAGCTAGCTCCCCATATACCCATAACCAGCGCCAGACATCGCGCATTATGCTGCTGGTACTGCTCGCAGCCGTGCCTGGAATCGCGGCACAACTGTGGTTTTTTGGCTGGGGCACTCTCGTTCAGATCCTGCTGGCATCGGTCAGTGCATTGTTAGCCGAAGCGCTTGTGCTTAAGCTGCGCAAGCAGTCAGTAGCCGCAACGTTGAAAGATAACTCAGCATTACTAACAGGCTTATTGTTGGCGGTAAGTATTCCACCTCTCGCGCCGTGGTGGATGGTCGTGCTGGGTACGGTGTTTGCGGTGATCATCGCTAAACAGTTGTATGGCGGTCTGGGGCAAAACCCATTCAACCCTGCAATGATTGGTTATGTAGTATTACTGATCTCCTTCCCGGTACAGATGACCAGTTGGTTGCCGCCGCATGAGATTGCGGTCAACATCCCTGGATTTATCGACGCTGTGCAGGTTATCTTCAGCGGCCATACCGTCAGCGGCGGTGATATGAACACGCTACGCTTAGGCATTGATGGTATCAGCCAAGCGACGCCGCTGGATACGTTCAAAACCTCTGTCCGCGCCGGTCATTCAGTTGAGCAAATTATGCAGTATCCGATCTACAGCGGTATTCTGGCAGGCGCTGGCTGGCAATGGGTAAACCTCGCCTGGCTGGTTGGCGGCGTGTGGTTGCTATGGCAGAAAGCGATTCGCTGGCATATTCCCGTCAGCTTTTTAGTGACGCTGGCGCTATGCGCAACGCTGGGCTGGTTGTTCTCACCGGAGACGCTGGCATCACCGCAAATTCATCTGCTGTCTGGCGCGACCATGCTTGGCGCATTCTTTATTCTGACCGATCCGGTGACCGCTTCTACGACTAATCGTGGTCGTCTGATTTTTGGCGCACTGGCGGGCTTATTAGTCTGGTTGATCCGCAGTTTCGGCGGCTATCCTGACGGCGTGGCTTTTGCTGTCCTGCTGGCGAACATCACGGTTCCTCTGATCGATTACTATACGCGTCCGCGCGTTTACGGCCATCGCAAAGGATAAACCATGCTGAAAACTATCCGAAAACACGGTATTACGCTGGCACTGTTTGCCGCCGGTTCAACAGGTTTAACGGCGGCCATCAACCAGATGACCAAAACGACGATTGCTGAACAGGCCAGCCTGCAACAAAAGACGTTATTTGATCAGGTGTTGCCAGCCGAACGCTATAACAATGAGCTGGCACAAAGTTGCTATTTAGTGAATGCGCCTGAGCTGGGTAAAGGTGAACATCGGGTTTACATCGCTAAACAGGATGGCCAGCCGGTAGCTGCCGTTCTGGAAGCGACTGCGCCGGATGGCTATTCAGGCGCGATTCAGCTACTGGTCGGAGCCGATTTTAACGGCACTGTACTTGGCACACGCGTGCCAGAACATCACGAAACGCCAGGGCTTGGCGATAAAATCGAACTGCGCCTCTCTGACTGGATCACTCATTTTGCGGGTAAAAAAATCAGCACCGCAAATGACGCTCACTGGGCGGTAAAGAAAGATGGCGGTGATTTCGACCAGTTCACCGGCGCGACCATTACGCCTCGCGCGGTGGTGAATGCGGTAAAACGCGCCGGGTTGTACGCCCAAACGTTACCAGAACAACTTTCTCAACTTCCTGCCTGTGGAGAATAGACCGTGAGCGAAATTAAAGACGTTATTGTTCAGGGGTTATGGAAGAACAACTCCGCACTGGTTCAGTTGCTCGGTCTCTGCCCGCTGCTGGCAGTCACGTCAACTGCCACCAACGCACTGGGTTTAGGGCTTGCGACTACGCTGGTGTTGACTCTCACCAACCTGACTATCTCGACGCTGCGTCACTGGACGCCAGCCGAGATCCGTATTCCTATTTACGTGATGATCATCGCCTCGGTGGTCAGTGCCGTACAAATGCTGATCAACGCCTACGCCTTTGGTCTGTATCAATCGTTAGGAATTTTTATTCCGCTGATTGTCACTAACTGTATCGTTGTTGGTCGCGCTGAAGCCTTCGCTGCAAAAAAAGGTCCGGCGCTTTCGGCGCTGGACGGCTTTTCGATTGGCATGGGTGCAACCTGCGCAATGTTCGTGCTGGGTTCACTGCGCGAAATTATCGGCAACGGAACGTTATTTGACGGTGCCGATGCGCTGTTGGGTAACTGGGCAAAAGTATTGCGCGTGGAGATCTTCCACACTGATTCCCCTTTCCTGCTCGCAATGTTACCACCAGGGGCATTTATTGGCCTGGGACTGATGCTGGCAGGAAAATACCTGATTGATGAAAAAATGAAAAAGCGCCGCACTGAAGCAGCCGCTGAACGCGAGTTGCAAAACGGTGAAACAGGGAATGTCTGATGAACAAAGCAAAACGACTGGAGATCCTCACCCGCCTGCGTGAGAACAATCCTCATCCCACAACCGAGCTTAATTTCAGTTCGCCTTTTGAATTGCTGATTGCTGTACTACTTTCTGCCCAGGCCACTGATGTCAGCGTTAATAAAGCAACAGCGAAGCTCTACCCGGTAGCCAATACGCCTGCCGCGATGCTCGAACTGGGTGTTGAAGGCGTGAAACCGTATATCAAAACCATTGGGTTATATAACAGCAAAGCGGAAAATATCATCAAGACCTGCCGTATCTTACTGGAGCAGCATAATGGCGAAGTTCCGGAAGATCGCGCTGCGCTGGAAGCATTGCCCGGCGTTGGACGCAAAACAGCTAACGTGGTGTTGAATACCGCTTTCGGCTGGCCGACCATTGCTGTAGATACCCACATTTTCCGTGTCTGCAACCGCACCCAATTTGCTCCCGGGAAAAACGTCGAACAAGTTGAGGAAAAACTGCTAAAAGTAGTTCCTGCAGAATTTAAAGTCGACTGCCATCACTGGTTAATCCTTCACGGGCGTTATACCTGCATTGCCCGCAAACCGCGCTGTGGCTCCTGCATTATTGAAGATCTTTGTGAATACAAAGAGAAAGTTGACATCTGACACAAACAGGTACTGCCGTTTCTTCATCCATTACCGCTACTCATCCTCTTCAAAAACAACTTTCTAACGTTAATGATGCCGCCTCGCTGCGGCATCATTAGGCAATCCGTTTGTGAATAACCAAAAATGCAGGTTAATTGTTTTTTTAATAGCGAAATTTTCTATTCATTTGTGATCGAAATCACACTGATACACAAATGTAAAAATAATGCACCTCAAAAGTTAAATTTAACAAAGCATTGATTCAATCCGACCTGAAACCTACAAAACATTACACTGGCTATTTTTCAGATAATGGACTATCCCACTACATGAAACACCTTATAGCAGAACATATCGCCAAAGAGGAATTATTACCCGGCTCAAGTAGTGAAAAAATCTGCCGTTACGTTTTTTGAAAAATTTAACGCTGGATAACATTTCCCAAAACCGATGAATTCTCCAGGTCAGTTATATGTAACAGATTATTACAAAGGACTTGTCTGAAAGTGCAAGATAGTGAACATTACCTGCCGTTTCCCCTCCCACTATAACAATTGCGCGTATGTTTTTTAGACATCACGCGAGAATGCACCCCCGTTAATATGGGATGTAAAAAAAGAGGTAAAAGTGTCCACTGCAAACCAAAAACCAACAGAAAGCGTTAGTTTGAACGCTTTCAAACAACCGAAGGCGTTCTATCTCATCTTCTCGATTGAGTTATGGGAACGTTTTGGTTATTACGGCCTACAAGGAATTATGGCTGTCTACCTGGTTAAACAACTGGGTATGTCTGAAGCGGATTCAATCACACTTTTCTCTTCCTTTAGTGCCCTGGTTTATGGTCTGGTCGCTATCGGCGGCTGGTTAGGTGACAAGGTACTGGGTACTAAACGCGTCATTATGCTTGGCGCTATCGTGCTGGCGATTGGCTATGCGCTGGTTGCGTGGTCTGGTCACGACGCAGGTATCGTCTATATGGGTATGGCGGCAATTGCTGTCGGTAACGGCCTGTTTAAAGCCAACCCGTCTTCGCTGCTCTCGACTTGCTATGAGAAAAACGACCCGCGTCTGGACGGTGCATTTACCATGTACTACATGTCCGTCAACATCGGTTCTTTCTTCTCTATGATTGCAACCCCGTGGCTGGCGGTTAAATACGGCTGGAGCGTCGCGTTTGCGCTTAGCGTAGTCGGTCTGTTGATCACCATTGTTAACTTTGCCTTCTGCCAGCGCTGGGTTAAACAGTACGGTTCGAAACCTGACTTTGAACCAGTCAACTACCGTAACCTGCTGCTGACCATTATTGGCGTTGTGGCACTGATCGCGGTTGCAACCTGGCTGCTGCACAACCAGGAAGTTGCGCGTATGGCGCTGGGCGTTGTTGCCTTCGGTATCGTTGTTATCTTCGGTAAAGAAGCGTTCGCCATGAAAGGTGCTGCGCGTCGTAAAATGATCGTTGCCTTCATTCTGATGCTTGAAGCAATCATCTTCTTCGTGCTGTACAGCCAGATGCCGACGTCGCTGAACTTCTTTGCGATTCGTAACGTTGAACACTCCATTCTGGAGATGGCGGTTGAACCTGAACAGTATCAGGCGCTGAACCCATTCTGGATCATCATTGGTAGCCCGATTCTGGCCGCTATCTATAACAAGATGGGCGACACTCTGCCGATGCCGACCAAATTTGCAATCGGTATGGTGATGTGTTCTGGCGCATTCCTGATCCTGCCAGTGGGCGCGAAATTTGCTTCTGACGCCGGTATCGTTTCTGTAGGCTGGCTGGTAGCAAGCTATGGCCTGCAGAGTATCGGTGAACTGATGATCTCCGGTCTGGGTCTGGCAATGGTTGCTCAGCTCGTTCCTCAGCGTCTGATGGGCTTCATTATGGGTAGCTGGTTCCTGACCACTGCCGGTGCAAACCTGATTGGTGGTTATGTTGCGGGCATGATGGCTGTTCCGGATAACGTAACCGATCCGCTGATGTCGCTGGATGTGTATGGCCGCGTGTTCTTGCAGATTGGTGTCGCCACTGCCGTTATCGCAGTGCTGATGCTGCTGACCGCACCGAAACTGCATCGCATGACTCAGGACGATGCTGCAGACAAAGCAGCGAAAGCTGCCGTAGCATAAATTTCAGGGAAACTCTTTTACAAGCCGCTAACTTTTCGTTAGCGGCTTTTTTTTTATTCAACAACGCACTACCATTCTTTAAACCACAGCCAAAAGGAGTTACCGATGAAACTGTTCTATAAACCGGGCGCCTGCTCTCTTGCTTCCCATATCACCCTGCGTGAGAGCGGAAAGGATTTTACGCTCGTCAGTGTGGATTTGATGAAAAAACGCCTCGAAAATGGTGATGATTACTTTGCCATTAACCCTAAGGGACAGGTTCCTGCGTTACTGCTCGATGATGCCACGCTACTGACAGAAGGCGTGGCGATTATGCAATACCTTGCCGATAGCGTACCCGACCGTCAATTACTGGCTCCGGTAAATAGTATTTCGCGCTATAAAACCATCGAATGGCTGAACTATATTGCCACCGAACTACATAAAGGCTTTACCCCGCTGTTTCACCCGGCTACACCAGAAGAGTTCAAACCGATTGCGCGCGCACAACTGGAGAAAAAACTGCAGTATGTTAACGACGCGCTGAAAGATGAGCACTGGATCTGTGGGCAACGTTTTACTATTGCTGATTCCTACCTGTTTACGGTTCTGCGCTGGGCATACGCGGTGAAACTGAATCTGGAGGGTTTAGAGCACATTGCGGCATTTATGCAACGTATGGCTGAACGTCCGGCGGTGAAAGCTGCGTTGACGGCGGAAGGATTGCAGTAATAGTCATCGGCCCACAGGAAACTGTGGGCCGAAAAGAGGTATTTCAGAGTTTCGTTGCGCTGAAATAATGTTCCGGTTTGGCTATACGATCTTGTGCTGCAACCACCTGCAGCTCATATTCCTGCATTGCTTTGGTGGTCACCATAATTTCGTATACTGCGGCAGTCACATGTTCCAGCGCCTGTTGCAACGTTGCGCCCTGCAACAGTTTCACCAACAGTAAACCGCTCGTCACATCACCAACACCGACCGGCTGACGCATACCAAAATCTACCAGCGGACGGCTGATATGCCAGGCTTCATCGGCAGTAACCAGCAGCATTTCAAAACGATCGCGGCTGTAACCCGCACGCGCCAGGTGTTTAACCAACACAATTTGTGGCCCTTGCGTAATGAGTTCGCGCGCAGCTTTAACGGCTTCTTCGACGGTATGTACCGGATGCTCACAGAGGATTTCCAGCTCCACCAGATTCGGCGCGATGATATCGCTGGCAGGCAGACCGTGACGCACATGAAACTCCGCCACACCCGGCGCGACGATGCAACCTTTTTCAGGATGCCCCATTACCGGATCGCAAAAATATTTCGCCTGTGGATTCGCCGCTTTCACCTGACGGACAATACCGAGGATATGTTCCCCCTGTTCCGCCGACCCCAGATAACCACTGAGTACAGCATCACAGGTATGTAATTTATCGATGGCGGCAATGCCCTGAACAATTTCGGTTAAATGGCTGGGCGGCATTACGCAGCCAGTCCATTTGCCGTATTGGGTGTGATTAGAAAATTGAACGGTATTCAACGGCCAGACATTCGCGCCCAGGCGGCGCATCGGAAACTCTGCCGCACTGTTACCCGCATGACCATAGACAACGTGAGACTGGATAGCGAGAATATTTTTCATCGTGTTCCCTGTATAAAAACCAGGGGAGTGATTTCTCACTCCCCTTTTCCACTTAGTGCATTATTTCCAGCAAATCAGACAGTAATTCTTTTTGCCACGACGCAGTAAGGTATAACGACCAAACAGACGATCTTCTTCTTTAAAGAAGTATTCAGGATCGGACTGTTTTTCACCGTTAATGGTGATGGCATTGGACGCGATAGTTTTACGCGCCTGACCACGGGACGGTTGAAGCTCAGAATCGACCAGTGCCTGCATCAGATCAGCGCCTTTTTCCATCTCAACCATCGGTACGCCGTCCTGCGCTAGCTGTTCGAAGTCCGCTTCACTAAGCGCACTCAAAGAACCGCTGAACAGGCATTCGGTAATACGTTTCGCGGCTTGCAAACCCTCTTCACCGTGAACCAGACGCGTCACCTGCTCCGCCAGTACATACTGGGCGCGTGGTGCTTTACCACTGTTCTTATCTTCCTCTTCGAGGGCATTGATCTCTTCAATGCTCATGAAGGTGAAGAACTTCAGGAAGCGGTAAACGTCGGCATCAGCGGTATTGATCCAGAACTGGTAGAACTTGTACGGACTGGTTTTCTTCGGATCCAGCCATACGGCTCCGCCTTCAGTTTTACCAAACTTAGTGCCGTCAGCCTTGGTGATCAAAGGAACGGTCAGGCCAAACACCTGATTCTGATGCAGACGGCGAGTCAGATCGATACCAGAGGTGATGTTCCCCCACTGGTCAGAACCGCCAATCTGCAACGTCACACCATACTGTTTATTCAGGCAGGCGAAGTCATAGCCCTGCAACAGGTTATAAGAAAACTCGGTGAACGAAATACCTTGATCTTCACGGTTGAGACGCTGCTTAACCGCTTCTTTGTTGATCATCTGGTTAACGGAGAAGTGCTTACCGATATCGCGCAGGAAGGTCAGCACGTTCATATTGCCGAACCAGTCATAGTTGTTCGCGGCGATAGCAGAATTTTCTCCACAGTCGAAATCGAGGAACGGGGCAACCTGCTTGCGGATTTTGTCCACCCACTCCTGAACAGTTTCTTCGGTGTTCAGCTTACGCTCGGCAGCTTTGAAGCTCGGGTCGCCAATCAGACCCGTCGCGCCGCCTACCAGCGCAACCGGCTTGTGGCCCGCTTGCTGGAAGCGTTTCAGGCATAACAATGGAACAAGATGCCCCAAATGCAAGCTGTCAGCGGTAGGATCGAAGCCGCAATAGAGCGCGATCGGGCCTTGCGCCAGTCGCTCTGCTAACGCTTCTTCGTCCGTCACCTGGGCCACCAGCCCCCGCTCTTGCAATTGTTTAATCAAGTTACTGCTTGCCATCAAAATCTCCATGTATATAACGACTGCACCTTTGCCGGTACACGACTTTTCGCCAGATGCGAAAGAGACATAGAATAAAGTGCCGGAATCAGGAGTGCCAGCGATTAAAGCAAGATTTTTGCATCTTTTCAGGGTGCGAGACGATCGATTTTCCACGCCTCATTTTCACGCTGGTACAAAAAGCGGTCATGCAGACGATGCTCACCACCCTGCCAGAACTCAACCTGCTCAAGACTGACGCGGAAACCGCCCCAGAAACTCGGTAAAGGGACTTCGCCCTGCTGAAACTTCTGCTTCAGCTCAAGGAATTTACTCTCAAGGATCCCGCGCGCGGAAATACGGCTGGACTGCTTCGATACCCACGCGCCAATCTGGCTGTCACGGGGACGGCTATGAAAATATTTCATCACTTCGAGAGGCGAAAGACGTTCCGCTTTACCGATAACCATCACCTGGCGCTCAAGAGTATGCCAGGGGAAAAGCAGGCTAACGCGCGGATTTTGTTCGATTTGATGCGCTTTGCGACTGCCAAGGTTAGTGTAAAACACCATACCTTTTTCGTCGTAATGTTTGAGTAAAACGATGCGCTGATAAGGCTGACCATGTTCATCAACGGTCGCGACGACCATCGCTGTAGGATCAGCCAACTTAGCTTCACACGCCTGGGAGAGCCAGCGTTCGAAAAGGGTTAATGGATCGGCGGGAAGATCGCGGCGGCGTAAACCGCCTTTGGTGTATTCACGCCGCAGATGCGCGATTTGCTGCAATTCGTCGTTATCAGACATGGTTTTCTTTACGGATTGTCAGTGGGTGACGCTATTGTGCGCCGCCCCTGGAAAAATCTCAACGCTGTGGATTTTGTAACTGACAGTTATTCAAGACAATGCGGTCACGCTTATAGACCGTCGCCTCATTGCCTTTCGACCAGAAAACGTAGATACCGTCGGTATAACGCGCGCCTGATGCTGAAATGCCCTGTTTAAGGTGCAGTAATTGATTGTCGTAGACAAAACTGACTTCCTGACGTGGATTATTCAGTTTTACCGTCAACGGTTTTTCATCACACTGGTATTCCAGCGTATCGGTTTGCATGCGCTCAACCAGTTGATTGAACGCGCTACAGCCGGTGAGAAGCACCGGTAAACAGATCAGTAACAGTTTTTTCATAAACATATCCCGAAGACTTTCCTGGTCCGGAGAGCAAAACGCTCTCCTCAACATCCAAGTGTAACGGCAGAAGCAGTAGGAAAAATTCAGTTAACTCTGATATCGCGGGTTTGCGGGAAAAATTGCGCCCAATACCGTCGCCTCGCTTGCGCCAGTGACCGAGGGCAGATTGCCAGGCAGCCCCGCCAGCGTCCGCCAGGCAAGCCAGGCGAAGGCCAATGCTTCCATGTCATCACCGCTAATGCCGACAGCATCAGTGGTGGTCACTTCCGTTCCTGGCAGCAAGGCAGCAAGTCGCGTCATCACTAATGGATTACGGCTTCCGCCACCACATACCATCAAACGATCACAACCACCACTCAATAACACCTGTTCAGAAATGGTCACTGCTGTCAGTTCCACCAGCGTCGCCTGGACATCGCGCGCATCAACGCCCGGGAATTGACGCAGGTGACGCTCCAGCCAACCGTAGTTAAAGTATTCACGCCCGGTGCTTTTTGGCGCAGGCTGGGAAAAATACGCATCACTAAGCATATTTTGCAGCAGAGGGAGAATGACCCTGCCCGCGCGTGCCCATTCAGCGTCTTTATCGTAAGGTTTACCCGCCTGACGCCAGATCCACGCATCCATCAGCATGTTACCCGGTCCGGTATCGTAGCCACCCACCGGTTGCCCAGGAATGAGCAGTGACAAATTGGCAATACCACCAATGTTGAGCACCATACGCCGCTCAGTAGGATGAGCCAGCAATGCATGATGAAACGCTGGCACCAGCGGTGCGCCCTGTCCACCCAGGGCGATATCGCGACGGCGAAAATCCCCGACGACAGTAATTCCAGTGCGCGCCACAATTTGGTTGTTATCCCCAATCTGTAGAGAATGCGGCGCGACGCCCGTGGGTTCGTGCCATACAGTCTGACCGTGGCAACCAATAGCAACGATATCTTTCGGCTGCAAATTTTCTTCTTTGAGCAATGCGTTAACGGCATCGGCAAACAGGCGACCAAGTTGAGTATCCAGTTGACCAAACTGCGAAAGTGTAAGCTGCTGTCCCTGGCAAATATCCAGCACCGCTTGTTTAAGTGATGGAGGGATCGGCCAACTCAAACTTGCCAACTGCGCCACCCTGTGTTCATCGATTGTCGCCAGCACAACATCGACACCATCCAGACTAGTGCCTGACATTACGCCAATAAAGCGGCCTGATTTCATAGTTCATCCTTTTTCAACCTGACGTTTGCGCTCCACTCAAACACAAACCTCTCGCGAATTCCATGCATGAGTGCCGATTTTTACCGTTGGTAGGAAAACATTATATTTATATCAATAACTACTATGAATGTTTTGTTTATACTTGGTTAACCGTATTCTAATTATGATTCCATCATGTTTTAGTGGAACATGTAATCATAGTTATACCAATGCCATTTACTTTGGCCATGAGGGATGCTTGTGAGGCGTTTCATGGTAATCAGGAGATTTTTCAATGATTAAGCGCGTACTGGTTGTATCAATGGTCGGTCTGTCTCTTGTAGGTTGTGTCAACAACGATACCCTTTCTGGTGATGTCTATACCGCCTCTGAAGCGAAGCAAGTGCAGAATGTCAGCTATGGCACAATCGTTAATGTACGACAGGTACAAATTCAGGGTGGTGATGATTCCAACGTTATCGGCGCAATTGGCGGTGCGGTTCTCGGTGGCTTCCTTGGAAATACCGTTGGCGGCGGAACCGGGCGTTCTCTGGCTACCGCGGCAGGTGCTATCGCAGGCGGTGTAGCCGGTCAGGGCGTGCAGAGCGCAATAAACAAAACCCAGGGTGTGGAGTTGGAAATTCGTAAAGATGATGGCAACACCATCATGGTGGTACAGAAACAGGGCAATACCCACTTCTCTCCGGGACAACGTGTCATTCTGGCCAGCAACGGCAGCCAGGTGACTGTTTCCCCGCGCTAAACACGTTAACGTGTGGTCAGGTAACTGGCCACACGCCTCCTTCATTTCACCCTTTGGCCTGTAACTCTATGATGTTATGCTCAATTTTTACAATGAGCTTAATCAATTGTTCCAGCTCCTCTGCGGAAATCCCATGCAAAATTTCCGCCCGGGTTTTGTTAATCACAGCTTCCATTTCGCTAATCAGCGGCTCCGCCTTTTCCGTCAGTTTAATGCGTTTGGCCCGACGATCACTGGCACAAGTTTGACGCGAAATTAACCCTTTTTCTTCCAGTTGGTCCAACGTACGAACCAGTGAAGGCTGCTCAATGCCGATCGCTTTTGCCAGTTGAATTTGCGACTGGTCTGGAGGTAACTGATGGATATTGTGCAACGTTACCCAATGGGTTTGCGTTAACTCCAGCGGTTTCAGGCGATGGTCTATCAGAGCACGCCATATGCGCACCAACCGTGCCAGATCAGAACCTAGTGGCGATTCCAATTTCATCTCCTTATAATTAGCTTGCTAAGATATTATACAGCTTTTAGAATAGTGTGCAGCAATTGTATTGCTAAAACAAATGTATTGCTGCATTTGCTTACCATCAGACATGCTTTTCAGAAATAGCGAGTAACTTTCTCGCACATAAAGAATATTTATTAATCTAAAGCAATATATTCAGCCGTAAAGGAATCTATTTTGTGAAGTTTATGCATAGTGCAACAGGATTACCCTTACAAGATCTGGTGTTCGGTGCATCCATCTACTTTCCTCCGTTTTTCAAAGCGTTCGCGCTTGGATTTGTCATCTGGCTCGTTATACACCGCCTGCTTCGCGACAAAATCTACGCCGGAGACATCTGGCATCCCTTGTTAATGGATTTGTCGCTGTTTGCGATTTGCGTTTGCTTTGCCCTGGCAATACTGATTGCGTGGTAACTATGTCAATTAAAACCATTAAATATTTCTCAACAACTATTGTAGCGGTTTTTGCAGTTCTTGCCGGATGGTGGCTATGGAACTACTACATGCAGTCCCCCTGGACACGCGACGGAAAAATACGCGCAGAACAGGTTTCTATCACGCCACAGGTGTCTGGACGTATTGTTGAGCTGAATATAAAAGACAACCAGTTGGTTAACGCGGGTGATATTCTGTTCTCTATCGATAAAACGCCCTTTCAGATTGCTGTGCTTAATGCCCAGGCTCAGTTGGCAAAAGCGCAATCTGACCTCGCCAAAGCCAATAATGAAGCTAACCGTCGCCGCCATCTCTCACAAAACTTTATCTCTGCCGAAGAGCTGGATACCGCTAACCTCAATGTTAAAGCGATGCAGGCAAGTGTCGATGCCGCACAAGCAACGCTGAAACAGGCACAATGGCAACTGGCGCAAACGGAAATTCGCGCCCCGGTGAGTGGATGGGTCACTAATCTCACCACCCGCATCGGTGACTACGCCGACACCGGAAAACCACTGTTTGCTCTGGTGGACAGCCATTCGTTTTACGCCATTGGTTATTTTGAAGAAACCAAATTGCGCCATATCCGGGGCGGTGCGCCAGCACAAATTACACTCTACAGCGACAATAAAACGTTACAGGGTCACGTTTCCAGTATTGGTCGGGCGATTTATGATCAGAGTGTGGAAAATGATTCCAGCCTGATTCCCGACGTTAAACCTAACGTTCCCTGGGTTCGTCTCGCCCAACGTGTTCCTGTTCGTTTTGCTCTCGATAACGTCCCCGGCGATGTCACGCTGGTATCCGGCACCACCTGTAGTATCGCTGTAGGCCCGTAATGAACGTACCGCCATGGTTGCTGCACAATTTCCCCTGGTTCAGAGCCACGCTGGCGCAATGGCGTTATGCGTTACGCAACACCATTGCCATGTGTCTGGCGCTGACGGTTGCCTATTATTTAAATCTTGATGAACCTTACTGGGCAATGACCTCGGCGGCGGTGGTCAGCTTCCCCACCGTTGGCGGTGTCATCAGCAAAAGCATGGGACGTATTGCTGGCAGTTTGCTCGGAGCTATCGCGGCACTGATTCTTGCCGGACATACTCTCAACGAGCCGTGGTTTTTTCTGTTGAGCATGTCTGCGTGGCTTGGCTTTTGTACCTGGGCCTGCGCGCATTTCACGAATAACGTGGCCTATGCATTTCAACTGGCGGGCTATACTGCGGCCATTATCGCCTTTCCGATGGTCAATATTACTGAAGCCAGCCAGCTATGGGATATCGCTCAGGCACGTGTTTGTGAAGTGATTGTCGGTATTCTTTGCGGCGGCATGATGATGATGATCCTGCCGAGCAGTTCTGATGCCACCGCTCTTTTAACCGCACTGAAAAACATGCATGCTCGTTTACTGGAGCATGCCCGTTTGCTTTGGCAGCCCGAAACGACCGATGCCATTCGCACAGCACATGAATTGGTAATTGGGCAAATACTGACCATGAATTTGCTGCGTATTCAGGCGTTCTGGAGCCACTATCGTTTCCGCCAGCAAAATGCACGCCTGAATGCACTACTCCACCAGCAATTACGTATGACCAGCGTCATCTCCAGCCTGCGACGTATGTTGCTCAACTAGCCCTCACCGCCCGGTGCCACACGGGAAATTATCGAACAGTTACTGACGGTGCTCGCCAACTCGCAAACAAATTTTTACACCGTTGCGCGCATTATTGCCCCGCTACGCCCAACCAACTTAGCCGACTACCGGCACGTCGCCTTCTGGCACCGATTACGTTATTTTTGCCACCTTTATCTGCAAAGTAGTCAGGAATTGCATCGCCTGGAAAGCAGCTCAGATGATCATACCAGGCTCCCTCGCGCATCTGGTCTGGCACGTCATACCGATAATGCCGAAGCTATGTGGAGCGGACTGCGTACATTTTGTACATTGATGATGATTGGCGCATGGAGTATTGCCTCGCAATGGGATGCTGGTGCCAATGCATTAACGCTGGCAGCAATTAGTTGCGTACTTTACTCCGCAGTCGCGGCACCGTTTAAGTCGTTGTCGCTACTGATGCGCACGCTGGTATTACTTTCGCTATTCAGTTTTGTGGTTAAGTTTGGCCTGATGGTTCAGATTAGCGATCTGTGGCAATTTTTGCTGTTTCTCTTCCCGCTACTGGCGACAATGCAGCTTCTCAAGTTGCAGATGCCAAAACTGGCCGCGCTGTGGGGACAACTGATTGTATTTATGGGGTCGTTTATCGCTGTCACTAATCCTCCGGTGTATGATTTTGCTGATTTTCTTAACGATAACCTGGCAAAAATCGTTGGCGTGGCGCTGGCATGGTTAGCATTCGCCATTTTGCGACCGGGGTCCGATGCCCGCAAAAGCCGCCGTCATATTCGCGCACTGCGACGGGATTTTGTCGATCAACTTAGCCGTCACCCAACCCTGAGTGAAAGCGAATTTGAATCGCTCACTTATCATCACGTCAGCCAGTTGAGTAACAGCCAGGACGCGCTGGCTCGCCGTTGGTTATTACGCTGGGGCGTGGTGCTGCTGAACTGTTCACATGTTGTCTGGCAATTGCGCGACTGGGAATCACGTTCCGATCCTTTATCGCAGGTGCGAGATAACTGTATTTCATTGTTGCGAGGAGTGATGAGCGAGCGTGGCGTTCAGCAAAAATCACTGGCGGCCACACTTGAAGAGTTACAGCGAATCTGCGACAGCCTTGCCCGCCATCATCAACCCGCTGCCCGTGAGCTGGCGGCGATTGTCTGGCGACTGTACTGCTCGCTTTCGCAACTTGAGCAGGCACCACCACAGGGTACGCTAGCCTCTTAATTAATAACACCACAGGCATAGCGTTCACCGCCGCCGCCCAGCGGTTTTGGTTGATCGGACATATTATCGCCGCCAACGTGGATCATCAGCGCCTTGTCTTTAACTTCGTCGAGTGATTTCAGACGAGGCGCAATGACGGCATCGGTTGCTTTACCGTCATTGTTGACCACCAGCGCAGGCAGATCGCCTAAATGCCCTGCACCTTCTGGCCCTTCATGTTTACCGGTATTTTTGGGATCAAGATGTCCGCCTGCAGATTGCGCCGCAGTAGCTTTGCCATCTTTCGTTGCTGGCTGGCAGCTTCCTTTGGCATGAACATGGAAGCCATGCTCACCGGGCGGTAATGCTTTCAGATCGGGCGAAAATTCCAGACCTTTATCGGTTTCAGTAATCGTTATGCTGCCAATTGACTGCCCAATCCCCTGTGATGTGACGAGGTTCATCTCGACTTTTTCACTGGCGGCTTGCGCGCCGGTCGCAACAACCAGCGTCAGAATAGCCAGACTAAAACGTTTCATAAGACCTCCGCTCAATGTGCATACCTGAATAAGTGTAAACCAGTGACACATATTTGAACGGAGGCGATTCCGAAAGTGCTTACGGGACGTCGTAACCTAATGCCGCTTTACGGATACGGAACCACTGCTGGCGTGTCATTTTCAGGGATTCCGCTTCAACGGCGGCACGCACACGCTCAATTTTACCGGAGCCAATAATCGGCAGCGGCTGCGATGGCAGGCGCAATATCCAGGCATAAACCACCTGCTCGATAGAACCCGCGTTTAATTCTTCCGCCACCACAGCAAGTTCATCACGTAGCGGCCTGAAATAATCATCATTAAATAAACGGCCACCGCCAAGACAAGACCAGGCCATCGGGCGAATACGCAGTTGTTGTAGTTGATCGAGCGTACCATCCAGCAACAACGGCTGATGCACCGGAGAAATTTCCACCTGATTAGTGGCTAGAGTAAATGGCAAACGCGATTGCAGCAGGGCAAATTGCGCAGGCGTGAAGTTCGATACGCCAAAATGGCGCACTTTGCCGCTCTGATGCAAATGTTTAAACGCATCCGCCACTTCATCGGCATCCATTAACGGGTCGGGACGGTGGATTAACAGTAAATCCAGATGATCGGTCGCGAGATTAATTAGCGACTGTTCGGCACTTTTAATAATATGGTCGCGATCGGTGATGTAATGACCAATAACGTTTTCTTCACGCGCAGTCGTCGCGATGCCGCATTTGCTGACAATTTCCATCCGTTCACGCAAATGCGGTGCCAGTTTCAGCGCCTCGCCAAATGCCGCTTCGCACTGATAGCCGCCATAAATATCAGCGTGATCCACGGTGGTCACACCGAGATCCAGATGCTCTTCAATAAAACTAACTAACTGGCGTGCGGACATATTCCAGTCCATCAGTCGCCAGTAGCCCATCACAAAACGGGAAAACTCCGGGCCTTGCGGCGCAATAGTAATACGCTGAACCATAATCGCTTCCTCTTATCAGATATGAGAGGAGTATACGCAAGATTGCTCTCAAAAGAGTGATGGTTGCTCTGGTTCGTCTGATGACGTTGGCCTGTTCGCGCGTAATTTACGCATAAGTCGTTGTCGGCAAAGTCGCAGAACCTCCTGTTTTTCACCATCACTCATTTTATTCCAGTTAAAACGCTCATCCCGGCTACGAAAACAGCCACGGCAAAATCCGCGTTCGTCAGACTGGCAAATTCCCCGGCATGGGCTCTGGACGGGAAAGAACTCTAATTGCTCCGCCACCTCGCCCTCCTTATATAAGATTATTACCACTATTGAAGCTGTTAATGCCCAAAGTAGCAACTTTGCTTGCACTAGACCGACCGGTCTACTACACTCAAGCGCATGAACAAACATCCTGAACACGATACTCGCGAACACCTCCTGGCAACCGGAGAGCAACTCTGCCTGCAGCGTGGGTTTACCGGAATGGGGTTAAGCGAATTACTGAAGACCGCCGAAGTGCCAAAAGGGTCTTTCTACCACTACTTTCGTTCTAAAGAGGCGTTTGGTGTTGCCATGCTTGAACGCCATTACGCGGCATACCACCAACGACTGACGGAGTTGCTGCAATCTGGCGAGGGAAATTACCGCGACCGTATTCTGGCCTATTACCAGCAAACGCTGAACCAGTTCTGCCAGCATGGGACGATCAGCGGCTGTCTGACAGTAAAACTTTCTGCTGAAGTGTGCGACCTGTCAGAAGATATGCGCAGCGCGATGGATAAAGGTGCGCGCCAGGTCATCGCTCTGCTCGCCCAGGCGCTGGAAAATGGCCGCGATAGCCACTGTTTAACCTTTTGCGGAGAACCGCTGCAACAGGCGCAAGTTCTCTATGCGTTGTGGTTGGGGGCCAATCTGCAAGCCAAAATTTCGCGCAGCTCCGGGCCTCTGGAAAACGCGCTAACACATGTCAAAACCATTATTGCGACGCCTGCCGTTTAGCAGGCATTTTTTATTTTATCACCAGACGACCGGGAGTCTTTATGTCATCTGAAAAACTGTATTCCCCACTGAAAGTGGGCGCAATCACGGCGGCAAACCGTATCTTTATGGCTCCTCTGACGCGCCTGCGTAGCATTGAACCGGGTGATATCCCTACTCCGTTGATGGCGGAATATTATCGCCAACGCGCCAGTGCAGGTTTGATCATTAGCGAAGCCACCCAGGTTTCCGCCCAGGCAAAAGGGTATGCGGGCGCGCCAGGCATTCATAGTCCGGAGCAAATCGCCGCGTGGAAGAAAATTACCGCCGGTGTTCATGCTGAAAATGGTCATATCGCCGTGCAACTTTGGCACACGGGACGCATTTCTCACGCCAGCCTGCAACCTGGTGGCCAGGCACCGGTAGCGCCTTCTGCACTTAGTGCGGGTACACGAACTTCTCTGCGCGATGAAAATGGTCAGGCGATCCGCGTCGAAACCACCATGCCGCGTGCGCTGGAGCTGGAAGAAATCCCGGGTATTGTCAACGATTTCCGCCAGGCTATCGCCAACGCCCGTGAAGCCGGTTTTGATCTGGTGGAACTCCACTCCGCTCACGGTTATTTACTGCATCAGTTCCTCTCTCCATCCTCCAACCATCGTACCGATCAGTACGGCGGCAGCGTGGAAAATCGCGCTCGTCTGGTGCTGGAAGTTGTTGATGCCGGGATTAAAGAATGGGGTGCCGATCGCATTGGTATTCGCGTTTCGCCAATTGGTACTTTCCAGAACACCGATAACGGCCCGAATGAAGAAGCCGATGCGCTGTATCTGATTGAACAACTGGGTAAACGCGGCATTGCTTATCTGCATATGTCCGAACCAGACTGGGCAGGCGGCAAACCATATACCGAGGCGTTCCGCGAAAAAGTACGCGCCCGTTTCCACGGCCCGATTATCGGGGCTGGTGCATATACGGTAGAAAAAGCAGAAACGCTGATCGGCAAAGGGTTAATTGATGCGGTGGCGTTTGGTCGTGACTGGATTGCAAACCCGGATCTGGTCGCTCGATTGCAGCGCAAAGCTGAGCTTAACCCACAGCGTGCCGAAAGTTTTTACGGCGGCGGTGCGGAAGGTTATACCGACTACCCTACGCTGTAATCCAACATTGCGAGCGGCGCAAAACCGCCGCTATACTAAAACAACATTTTGAATCTGTTAGCCATTTTGAGGATATAAAGATGCGTCTTCTTCACACCATGCTGCGCGTTGGCGATCTGCAACGCTCCATCGATTTTTATACCAACGTGCTGGGCATGAAACTGCTGCGTACCAGCGAAAATCCGGAATACAAATACTCGCTGGCGTTTGTTGGCTACGGCCCGGAAACAGAAGAAGCGGTAATTGAACTGACCTATAACTGGGGCGTGGATAAATACGAACTTGGCACCGCTTATGGTCACATCGCCCTTAGCGTCGATAACGCCGCAGAAGCTTGCGAAAAAATCCGTCAGAACGGCGGTAACGTTACCCGTGAAGCGGGTCCGGTAAAAGGCGGTACTACGGTTATCGCTTTTGTGGAAGATCCAGACGGTTACAAAATTGAATTGATTGAAGAGAAAGACGCCGGTCGCGGTCTGGGCAACTAATCTCCTGCCGGGCGTGAACTCATCGCGCCCGCATCTTTACTGCATCAGCGGGTAATATTTGTCATAATGCACGCTGCAATTTTTCCGTATTAAGAGAATCAGATGTCCGATAACGCTCAACTTACCGGTCTGTGCGACCGTTTTCGTGGTTTTTATCCTGTTGTGATCGATGTCGAAACCGCCGGATTTAACGCCAAAACCGATGCACTGCTTGAGATCGCCGCCATCACCCTGAAAATGGATGAACAAGGCTGGCTGATGCCGGACACCACATTACATTTTCACGTCGAGCCGTTTGTCGGCGCTAATTTGCAACCAGAAGCCCTCGCCTTCAATGGTATTGACCCGAACGATCCCGATCGCGGTGCAGTCAGCGAATATGAGGCGTTGCATGAGATTTTCAAAGTTGTCCGTAAAGGCATTAAAGCGAGCGGCTGTAACCGCGCCATTATGGTGGCGCACAATGCCAATTTCGACCACAGTTTTATGATGGCTGCCGCAGAACGCGCCTCACTGAAACGTAACCCGTTCCACCCTTTTGTCACTTTCGACACCGCGGCACTGGCCGGGCTGGCTCTCGGACAAACCGTATTATCAAAAGCCTGCCAGACCGCTGGCATGGATTTTGACAGCACCCAGGCGCATTCCGCGCTGTACGACACTGAACGCACCGCCGTGCTGTTTTGTGAAATCGTCAACCGCTGGAAACGACTGGGCGGCTGGCCGCTCCCTGCCGCTGAAGAGGTGTAATCGAGTCGATGCCTGATGACATGTAATGACTCAGGCATCTATAGTGAGGCTATTCCACGAATCATGCATGATATTCACGGGGAATAGCGTTAATTGTTGTTCCGGGAAGTCGCCACCTGGTTCTCGAACGCTGTCACGATGAAATTGGCGACTGGCGTATTATTTTACACTCCCCTTATGGGCGACGAGTGCATGAACCGTGGGCGGGGGCGCTGGTAGTCATTGCTGGCGGAAAATTGTTGCTCTACCTGGCACAAGGCGGCAAGAAGATGCTGGTATGGCAAGAAAAAGATGAACTGCTCCCCCCAGAAGTATTCCACGCACTGGCAACCGCACTACGCCGCGAACCACGGCTACGCTTTACATTGACAGAAGTGAATGATCAACCGGTACGGCAAACGCCGATGTTTACGCTGCTGCGTGAGGCGGGATTTTCCAGTTCGCCACAAGGGCTGGATTGGGGATAAAAAACACTGACGGATGCCCGTTAGCCTCCGTCAGTATTGCGGGACGGATTATTCCGCGTCCGGCTCTTCAGACTTGTATTTAGCGGCGGTTTCTTTGATTAGCTGCTGCAGTTCGCCACGCTGATACATTTCGATCACGATATCACAGCCACCTACCAGCTCGCCGTCCACCCACAACTGTGGGAAAGTCGGCCAGTTAGCGTATTTCGGCAGTTCCGCGCGAATGTCCGGATTCTGCAGGATATCAACGTAGGCAAAACGTTCGCCACATGCGGCAAGCGCCTGAACTGCCTGGGCAGAAAAACCGCAGCTTGGCAGTTTCGGTGAACCTTTCATGTACAGCAGGATCGGATTTTCAGCAATCTGGCGTTGGATTTTTTCGATAGTGGTGCTCATTGTCTTGCTTCCTCAAACTTCTTTACGGCAGTAATCTGACATTGTAGCGGGTCAGTGCGGCAACGGAAAATAACATTTTCATCACGCTTTTGCTATTTTATCCCTTTGCTCTATTTGTTGCATTTCAAATATTCGTTTCTTCGCTGTTGCGCTGCAAACTGGCGTATTTATGACCATTTCCAGCTTTCACTGCTGCATTTTTTTACGCTCACCGACGAAATATATTTTTTAACAATAAAAGCTATTAACTTTCTCTTCTTCTATGCATTAGAATCATCAAGTTTTGTAAATCAGACGCAGGCATGATAGACCTGCCTTAACAGAGGGACGCTCAGTGGCGCGGATAAACCGTATTTCGATCACGCTCTGTGCTTTACTTTTTACCACCCTGCCTTTAACGCCTATGGCCCATGCTTCAAAGCAAGCCAGGGAGAGTTCTGCTACTACTCACATCACCAAAAAAGCAGATAAAAAGAAAAGCACGGCAACCACCAAAAAGACCAATAAAGCCAGCCAGAAAACAGCGAAAAAAGCCGCCAGTAAAAGTACCACTAAAAGTAGAACTGCTTCTTCCGTAAAAAAATCCTCCATTACCGCTTCTAAAAACGCCAAAAACCGCAGCAAACAAGTTGTGAATAAAACAGCGGCAGCCAGCTTTACGGAAAAGTGCACTAAACGTAAGGGTTATAAAACACATTGCGTGAAAGTTAAAAATGCCGCACCAGGAACCCTCGCTGACGCACATAAAGCCAAAGTACAGAAAGCCACTACCGTGGCAATGAATAAACTGATGCAACAAATTGGCAAGCCATATCGCTGGGGCGGCAGCTCACCGCGTACCGGTTTCGATTGTAGCGGGCTGGTTTATTACGCCTATAAAGATCTGGTGAAGATCCGTATTCCACGTACAGCTAACGAAATGTATCACCTGCGTGACGCCGCACCGATCGATCGCAGTGAATTGAAAAATGGCGACCTGGTCTTCTTCCGCACTCAGGGTCGCGGAACCGCCGATCACGTTGGCGTGTATGTTGGCAACGGCAAATTTATTCAGTCTCCGCGCAGTGGACAGGAAATTAAAATCACTTCTTTAAGCGAAGATTACTGGCAGCGCCACTATGTAGGTGCTCGTCGGGTAATGACCCCAAAAACACTTCGCTAAAACTTTACCCTGTTGTTACAGCAACAGGGTAAGTTCATCTTTTGTCTCACCTTTTATTTTGCTACCCTATCCTCACGCACAATAAGGCTATTGTACGTATGCCAATTAATAATAAAGGAGAGTAGCAATGTCATTTGAATTACCTGCACTACCATATGCTAAAGATGCTCTGGCACCGCACATTTCTGCGGAAACTATCGAGTATCACTACGGCAAACATCATCAAACTTATGTCACTAACCTGAACAACCTGATCAAAGGTACTGCGTTTGAAGGTAAATCACTGGAAGAGATTATTCGTAGCTCTGAAGGTGGCGTATTCAACAACGCTGCTCAGGTCTGGAACCATACTTTCTACTGGAACTGCCTGGCACCGAACGCCGGTGGCGAACCGACTGGTGAACTGGCTGACGCTATCGCCACTTCTTTTGGTAGCTTTGCCGATTTTAAAGCGCAGTTTACTGATGCTGCGATCAAAAACTTTGGTTCTGGCTGGACCTGGCTGGTGAAAAACAGCGATGGCAAACTGGCTATCGTTTCTACTTCTAATGCCGGTACTCCGCTGACCACCGATGCGACCCCGCTGCTGACCGTTGATGTCTGGGAACACGCTTACTACATCGACTATCGCAATGCGCGTCCTGGCTACCTGGAACACTTCTGGGCGCTAGTGAACTGGGAGTTCGTGGCGAAAAATCTCGCTGCATAATAACTGATGGCAAATGCAACATTGCCTGATGCGTTACGCTTATCAGACCTACGCGGATGAGGCGTTAACACCACATCTGGCAAGATAAATCGCACTTTGCCTGCAAACTGTAACGCAGAAGGTTATCCTTCTGCGTTTTTGTTTTATTAGCTGTTGGCAACGCAAACTGCTTCAGGTTGTTTTCTGGCTGACATAAACACCAACAATAATGCCAGTCCCGCGACAATCGCCCCCATCACCGGCACAAAACTATACCCCAGACCACCGGAAATCACCGCACCACCAGCAGCCGCTCCCAATGCATTTCCAAGGTTAAAGGCACCAATATTCACCGATGATGACAGACCCGGCGCTTCGCTGGCGACTCGCATCACTCGCATCTGCAAGGGCGGTACGACCGCAAAGGTTGCCGCGCCCCACACTACCATGCTGATTGCCGCACCGAACTCATTACGGGCCAGGAACGGGATTGCCAGCATAATCACCATCAGCAGCAACAAAAATCCCTTCAGCGTGCCGTTGACCGAACGATCTGCCAGTTTACCGCCGAGATAGTTACCGATAGAGAATCCGACACCAATCAGCACCAGCATGGCTGTAACAAACACCGGCGTCGCGTGGGTGATACTTTGCAGCACCGGAGAAATATAAGTGTAGAGCGTAAACATTGCGCCAGCCCCCAGCACCGTCGTCAGTAAAGCCGATAACACCTGCGGACGCAGCAGCACCGCCAACTCTTTTTTCACTTCTGGTCGCGCCCCTGCGCCACCTTTCGGTAAAGAGAAGTACAGGCTAATCATCGAAATCACGCCCAACCCCGCCGTTGCCAGGAACGACATTCGCCAGCCAATAGTTTCACCCAGCCAGGTCGCCGCCGGAACACCGCCGATATTCGCCAAAGTTAAGCCCATAAACATGGTCGCAACTGCGCTGGCCTGTTTATGTTTTGGCACAACGCTTGCGGCCACAACTGACCCCAGGCCAAAAAATGCACCGTGATTCAGACTGGTCAAAATACGTGAAAGCAGCAGTGTCATGTAATCCGGGGCAATGGCAGAAAGTACATTACCAAGGGTAAAAATCGCCATCAGGAAAATTAGCGCGCTGCGGCGGGCACGATGAGAAAGTAATAATGTCATCAGCGGCGCGCCAACCATCACACCAACCGCATAGGCACTGATTAACATTCCGGCAGCAGGGATCGAGACATCCACACCGCGCGCAATGACGGGCAACAGGCCCATTGGCGAGAACTCCGTTGTCCCGATACCAAACGCGCCAATCGCCAGCGCCAGCAACGGATAGTTAATTTTCATGCCTAATCTCCACCTCTTCGCGTCATCACGCGATGTTCATCAAAGTGGCGAAAGCATGACATCAATCACAAAAGAATGAAAATAACAAAAAGAGAAAACACTTTTGCCATTTTGCTAACAAAGAGGAGAGAGATGCGAGGGAGAACGCGCTCCCTCGAGGGGAAATCAGTGCAGCGCGGCAGTCAAACCCACTGCCACGATCAAACCAAGAACGATAATGGTTGTTACCAATGAAAATTTAAGGTCGGTGCTCATCAAGTTTTCTCCTTTTTTATTACCACACAAAAAATGATATTACTCATTTTTACACAGTGTGATGAAAAAATCTCCCGGCATTTATAATGATAAGTGTTTTTACTACTTCCCCTTTTCATCAAGATCGGCCAAAATTCCACGCTTACACTATTTGCGTACTGGCCATTGACCCCTTCCTGACGCTCCGTGTCATTTTTCCGGCGTACCGCAACACTTTCGTTGTGCGTAAGGTGTGTAAAGGCAAACGTTTACCTTGCGATTTTGCAGGAGCTGAAGTTAGGGTCTGGAGTGAAATGGAATGGCAACAATAAAAGATGTAGCGAAACGAGCAAACGTTTCCACTACAACTGTGTCACACGTTATAAACAAAACGCGTTTTGTCGCGGAAGAGACTCGTAACGCTGTGTGGGCAGCGATTAAAGAATTACACTACTCTCCTAGCGCGGTGGCGCGTAGCCTGAAGGTTAACCACACCAAGTCTATCGGTTTGCTGGCGACCAGCAGCGAAGCGGCCTATTTTGCCGAGATCATTGAAGCGGTAGAAAAAAATTGCTTCCAGAAAGGCTACACACTGATTCTGGGCAATGCGTGGAACAATCTTGAGAAACAGCGGGCCTATCTGTCGATGATGGCGCAAAAACGCGTCGATGGCCTGCTGGTCATGTGTTCTGAGTATCCGGAACCATTACTGGCGATGCTGGAAGAGTATCGCCATATCCCGATGGTGGTGATGGACTGGGGCGAAGCAAAAGCGGACTTTACCGATGCAGTTATCGATAACGCTTTTGAAGGCGGCTACATGGCCGGGCGCTATCTGATTGAACGCGGTCATCGCGAAATTGGCGTTATTCCTGGTCCGCTGGAGCGCAACACCGGCGCTGGCCGTCTGGCGGGTTTTATGAAAGCGATGGAAGAAGCCATGATCAAGGTGCCGGAAAACTGGATTGTGCAGGGTGACTTTGAGCCTGAATCGGGTTATCGCGCCATGCAGCAAATCCTGTCGCAACCGCACCGCCCTACTGCTGTCTTCTGTGGCGGCGATATCATGGCTATGGGCGCACTTTGCGCCGCTGATGAAATGGGTCTGCGCGTACCGCAAGATATTTCGCTGATCGGTTATGATAACGTGCGCAACGCCCGTTATTTTACTCCGGCGCTGACGACTATCCATCAGCCAAAAGATTCGCTGGGCGAAACGGCGTTCAACATGCTGTTGGATCGTATCGTCAACAAACGCGAAGAACCGCAGTCAATTGAAGTTCATCCGCGGCTTATTGAACGCCGCTCCGTGGCTGACGGCCCGTTCCGCGACTATCGTCGTTAATCATCCGTTGCGGGAGTCTCTTCCGGCTCCCGCAGCCATTCCTTATTCAGCGTCTCGCTATCACCGAGATACTCCAGCAGCCAGGTTAACGCAGGCGACATATCATTCTGCTGCCAGGTCAGACAACATGCCGAATCAGGGAATGGATTTTCCAGTTCTAATGCTACCCACTTCCCCTCGTTCAGCCACGGTTTAGCGAAATGGGTCGGCACCATGCCAATGCATAACCCGGCCGAGATACAGGTTGCCGATGATTCCCAGTCCGGGACAACCAGGCGCTTTTGGTTATCGAGCAGCCAGGTAATACGTTTGGGCAGCGTCCGTGACGTGTCTTCGCGCACCAGTGACGGCCAGTTGCGCAACGTATCATCGCTGAACGGCCCATTCATCGACGCAAGCGGATGGTGGCGGGCAACAACACAACTCCAGCTCAACATTCCCATATCACGGAAGGCGTAACGCCCACCTACCGGAATCGCCCGTGTCGCACCAATCGCCAGTTCCACACGTCCGTCGGAAAGCGCATCCCAGACACCGTTAAACACCTCCTGAAAAACCAGAAGTTCGACGTCATCAAAATGGCGATAGAAATCAACAATCATCTGCCGCGTGCGTTCTGGCCTGACAATATTATCTACCGCGATGGCTAACTGACCGCGCCAACCGTTCGCTATCTGCTGACATTGCTGGCGAGTGATCTGCATTTTTTTGACAACAGAGCGCCCTTCTTTGAGAAACCACGCCCCGGCAGCGGTCAGTTCCACGTCACGATGACGCCTTTCAAAAAGCGGCACTGCCAGCCACTCTTCCAACTGACGAACGGTATAGCTGACCGCAGAAGGAACGCGATGCAACTCCTGGGCCGCGGCGCTAAAACTACCATTACGCGCCACCGCATCAACCACTTCGAGAGAATACTCAGACCACATAGTTTGCCTGCAAAATTTTTGAAACCAGTCATCAAATATTACCGTTTCACAACACGAATTTCACTCCCTACACTTTGCGACGGTGTTTAATTGAGAGATTTAGAGAATATACATGCAACCTGGGAAAAGATTTTTAGTCTGGCTGGCGGGTTTGAGCGTACTCGGTTTTCTGGCAACCGATATGTATCTGCCTGCTTTCGCCGCCATTCAGGCCGATCTGCAAACGCCTGCGTCTGCTGTCAGTGCCAGCCTTAGTCTGTTCCTTGCCGGTTTTGCCGCAGCCCAGCTCTTGTGGGGGCCGCTCTCCGACCGATATGGTCGTAAACCGGTGTTATTGATCGGCCTGACAATTTTTGCTCTGGGTAGTCTGGGGATGTTATGGGTGGAAAACGCCGTCACTCTGCTGGTATTGCGGTTCGTGCAAGCTGTGGGGGTCTGCGCCGCGGCAGTTATCTGGCAGGCGTTGGTGACGGACTACTACCCTTCACAAAAAGTGAATCGTATTTTCGCCACTATCATGCCGTTAGTGGGACTGTCTCCGGCGCTTGCTCCTCTTTTAGGTAGCTGGCTGCTGGTCCATTTTTCCTGGCAGGCGATTTTCGCCACCCTGTTTGCCATTACCGTAGTACTGATTCTGCCCATTTTCTGGCTTAAACCCACGACTAAAGCACGTAATGATAGCCAGGATGGTCTGACCTTTACCGATCTGCTGCGTTCAAAAATCTATCGCGGAAACGTACTGATTTATGCTGCCTGTTCAGCCAGTTTCTTTGCCTGGCTGACCGGTTCTCCGTTCATCCTTAGCGAAATGGGTTACAGCCCGGCCGTCATTGGTTTAAGTTATGTCCCGCAAACTATTGCGTTTCTGATTGGTGGTTATGGCTGTCGCGCCGCGTTGCAGAAATGGCAAGGTAAGCAGTTGTTGCCGTGGCTACTGATGCTGTTTGCTGTCAGCGTCGTGGCAACCTGGGCGGCAGGATTCATTAGCCATGTTTCACTGGTCGAAATTCTGGTCCCATTCTGTGTGATGGCGATTGCCAACGGCGCAATCTACCCGATTGTTGTCGCACAGGCGTTGCGGCCCTTCCCACATGCAACCGGACGCGCCGCAGCCTTGCAGAACACTCTGCAACTGGGACTGTGCTTCCTCGCAAGCCTGGTGGTTTCCTGGCTTATCAGCGTTAGCACACCTCTGTTCACCACCACTAGCGTGATGTTATCAACTGTGGTGCTGGCCGCTCTGGGTTACATGATGCAACGTTGTAAAGAACGAGACTGCCAGAATCAAAGCAATGCCGAAGTCGCTCATAGTGAATCGCATTGATATATATCGATATCTTTATACTTAGGCCGCTAACAAAATTTTGTTGTATGATTGAAATTAGCGGCCTATACTAATTTTCAGTTGTTAAGATTACGATAAATATTATGTTTCTACGGGGACAGGAGTGTTCCCGGTTTACTATGGATGGTCATTTCGGCAAGGGTTCCTCCTTTCCCTCTGTTCTACGTCGGATTATAGACTCGCGGTTTTTTCTGCGAGATTTCTCACAAAGCCCAAAAAGCGTCTACGCTGTTTTAAGGTTCTGATCACCGACCAGTGATGGAGAAACTATGAGTTCATCGTGTATAGAAGAAGTCAGTGTACCGGATGACAACTGGTATCGTATCGCCAACGAATTACTTAGCCGTGCTGGCATTGCTATTAATGGCCCTGCTCCGGCAGATATTCGTGTTAAAAACCCCGATTTTTTTAAACGCGTCCTGCAAGAAGGATCGTTAGGGTTAGGCGAAAGTTATATGGATGGTTGGTGGGAATGTGACCGACTGGATATGTTTTTTAGCAAGGTCTTGCGCGCAGGTCTCGAAAACCAACTCCCCCATCATTTCAAAGACACACTGCGCATTGCTGGTGCACGCCTTTTCAATCTACAAAGTAAAAAACGTGCCTGGATAGTTGGCAAAGAGCATTACGATCTCGGTAATGACTTGTTTAGCCGCATGCTTGATCCCTTCATGCAATACTCCTGCGCTTACTGGAAAGATGCCGATAATCTGGAATCAGCCCAGCAAGCGAAGCTCAAAATGATCTGTGAAAAATTGCAGTTAAAACCGGGTATGCGCGTACTGGATATTGGCTGTGGTTGGGGCGGTCTGGCACATTACATGGCATCTAATTATGACGTAAGTGTGGTGGGTGTCACGATTTCTGCCGAACAGCAAAAAATGGCTCAGGAGCGCTGCGCAGGTCTGGATGTCACCATCTTGCTGCAAGATTACCGGGACCTGAACGACCAGTTTGACCGTATTGTTTCGGTTGGAATGTTCGAACATGTCGGGCCGAAAAATTACGATACCTATTTCGAAGTGGTGGATCGTAATCTGAAACCGGAAGGTATTTTCCTGTTGCATACTATCGGCTCGAAAAAAACCGACCTGAATGTTGACCCGTGGATAAATAAATATATTTTTCCGAACGGTTGTCTGCCCTCTGTTCGGCAAATTGCTCGCTCCAGCGAACCGCATTTCGTGATGGAAGACTGGCATAACTTTGGTGCCGATTACGACACCACGTTAATGGCCTGGTATGAGCGATTCCTCGCCGCATGGCCAGAAATTGCTGATAACTACAGTGAGCGCTTTAAACGGATGTTTACCTATTATCTGAATGCTTGCGCTGGTGCTTTCCGCGCCCGCGATATTCAGCTCTGGCAAGTGGTGTTCTCACGTGGGATCGAAAGCGGTCTTCGGGTTGCACGCTAAATGTCATTCTATCGCCCCCGTTTTGGGGGCGATGTCATTTCAAATCAGGCTTCAGTATCTTATTGATTCAAGGCCTGCTCACGCATTGCCAGCACACGTTCTACCGTATCTACCACTGCCTGAGTTTGTGGATCGATTTCGATATTGACACGCGCGCCGAGTTTTTTCTTACCGAGGGTGGTACGTTCCAGCGTTTCCGGAATTAAATGCACACAGAAACGGGTCGACGTTACTTCGCCTACGGTCAGGCTAATACCGTCGATTCCGATAAATCCTTTATACAGGATATATTTCATCAACTGACTATCCTGCACTTTAAACCAGATCTGGCGATTATTTTCAGAGGTTAATATTTTCGCGACTTCGGCGGTGGTCATAATATGACCCGACATTAAATGCCCACCTATTTCATCACTGAATTTCGCCGCACGTTCTACATTTACCCAATCCCCAACCTGTAAATCGCCAAGATTGGTAATGCGTAACGTCTCTTTCATCAGGTCAAAACTGATATGGTTACCGTTGATTTCCGTCACGGTCAGGCAACAACCGTTGTGTGCTACAGACGCTCCGGTCTCCAGACCATCAAGCATGTAGTCAGGTAACTCAACCACATGAGTACGAAAATTTGGTTTCTCGTCAATCGACACCAGTTTTGCAGTGCCCTGCACTATCCCCGTAAACATACTTACAACTCCTGAAATCAGTTAAGGCATTCTGTTCAGCACAATAGCAGGTGGGAAACACCCTTGCCAGTAAAGGGGGCTGAATGGTTATTTTTTCACTGGAGAATTAATAAATCCTCGCTACAATAGACTGAATTTCCCCTGCTTCTTCTTTTTGCTGCCCATTCAGGCGGCTTTTTAGTCTCTCATATAACAACAATATAAAAGGTGTTCACGTGCAGAAGTATATCAGTGAAGCGCGTCTGTTATTAGCATTAGCAATCCCGGTGATTCTCGCGCAAATCGCCCAAACCGCAATGGGTTTTGTCGATACCGTGATGGCGGGCGGCTATAGTGCCACCGACATGGCGGCGGTGGCTATCGGTACGTCAATCTGGCTTCCGGCCATCCTCTTTGGCCACGGACTGCTACTGGCATTAACGCCGGTTATCGCGCAATTAAATGGTTCTGGTCGCCGTGAGCGCATTGCGCACCAGGTGCGACAAGGTTTCTGGCTTGCCGGTTTCGTTTCAGTGCTCATTATGGTGGTACTGTGGAATGCGGGTTATATCATCCGCTCCATGCAAAATATCGATCCGGCGCTCGCTGATAAAGCGGTAGGTTATCTGCGAGCACTGTTGTGGGGCGCACCGGGCTATCTATTCTTCCAGGTCGCACGTAACCAGTGTGAAGGTCTGGCAAAAACCAAACCTGGGATGGTGATGGGTTTTATTGGCCTGTTGGTGAACATTCCAGTGAACTATATCTTTATTTATGGTCATTTTGGGATGCCAGAACTCGGTGGCGTCGGCTGTGGTGTGGCGACTGCGGCTGTGTATTGGGTGATGTTCCTCGCTATGGTTTCTTATATTAAACGTGCCCGCTCCATGCGCGATATCCGCAACGAAAAAGGCACCGCTAAACCGGATCCAGCCGCCATGAAACGCCTGGTGCAACTTGGTCTTCCTATCGCGCTGGCGCTGTTCTTTGAAGTGACGCTGTTTGCTGTGGTGGCGCTGTTGGTATCCCCACTCGGTATTGTCGATGTGGCAGGCCACCAGATTGCACTGAACTTCAGTTCGTTGATGTTCGTTCTTCCAATGTCACTGGCTGCAGCGGTAACCATCCGCGTAGGTTATCGTCTGGGCCAGGGTTCGACGCTGGATGCACAAACAGCCGCACGGACAGGGCTTATGGTTGGCGTTTGTATGGCGACTCTGACCGCAATTTTCACGATTTCACTGCGGGAGCAAATCGCCCTGTTGTATAACGATAACCCAGAGGTTGTGACGCTGGCGGCTCACTTGATGTTACTGGCAGCGGTGTATCAGATTTCTGACTCCATACAGGTGATCGGCAGTGGGATTTTGCGTGGTTATAAAGATACGCGTTCCATTTTCTATATCACCTTTACGGCTTACTGGGTGCTGGGTTTGCCGAGCGGCTACATTCTGGCTCTGACCGATCTGGTGGTTGAACCAATGGGGCCAGCAGGCTTCTGGATCGGTTTTATTATCGGCCTGACTTCTGCTGCCATTATGATGATGCTGCGTATGCGTTTTCTGCAACGTTTACCGTCAGCCATTATTCTGCAACGAGCCGCTCGTTAATAAAGACAAGGCGCAACCTTCGCGGGTTGCGCCTTTGTTTTCATGCAGGCCGGAGCGTTGCGCCAATCCCGTCTTCGTCTGGCTGAAGTTTAAGCGCGCTACAGACAGGTTGCCGACTGGCATCCGTTATCTCAACGTGAATATCACCGCTAACTTCCCCTTTCACACTGATAGAGTCAGGCGAAATCTCTTTCGCACTGGTTTGCAGGCAGATCGTTCCTTCTCCGCGCAGGCTTTTCGCTTTCAGTTGTACATGCGTTGCTGCCGCCGTGATCAGCCACACTTTTCCACCGTCAAGCTTTAACTCTCCAATACGAAAAGTGACACCGTCACCTTTCACCGTGCTACCATCGAGGATTAACACGCCACCCTGCTGTACCGTAACCGTTGACTGCTGTAAATCGGCACCATAACCAATAATCAAAGAGCTACTTTCTTGTACGGCGACGTTACCCATCAGTTCAACTGGCGCACAATCCTCTTCCACTACAAATTTATCGTCCGCGCTGGTGGGAGACATGACAATCATCGTGCCACCTTTCACCACCACATTTTCCACCGTCCCCGCATGAATTTCAGCCCGTCCTCCCGTATTCACCGCCAAATCTTTGGCCTTACCGGAACTGTAGAGCTGTAGACCGTCCGTCCCCAGGCGATAAACGGCGCTATTCTCAACCAGGGTGTGGATGTCTTCTCCACCAAGATTATTCATGGCACCGCCCACAAGTGTCGTATCGCTGGCTTTCCCCGCCAGCATAAAGACACCGCCCTGGTTAATCATACTGTTGGAAGCTTCTCCACCTGGGTAAACCAACAATTCACCGCCTTCATCCACTATTGCAGATGAAGTTGTTCCGTTAACCAACAAACCACCAGCCTGATCGAGAATGATTTTTTCTGCCCGGTGACCTTCCAGTACGCGCAAGTTACCGCCGTTCTCCAGCAACAAACCGCAGGCATAGCCCTGATCAACGCTAAATTCACCTTCAGGATGGCGGCCATTAACAGTAGCGAACGTTGAAAGGCTAATTGCTCCACCGTCGGACTGAACAATATCTGTGGCAATGGCCCCGTCACTGACTGATAACGTGCCATTGTTGCCGTACTGTGCCCCCCTGGCGATCCCGCCTGCTTCCACTTTCAGCCAGCCCGCACCAGTCACTATGGTGTTTTCTGCCCTTCCGCCAGCCTCAATAATCAACTCACCGTCCGTAAGTTGAGTCGCACCGACGACCTCGCCTGTCTTAACAATTTGCACGTTCCCGTCGCTCATCAAATTTTTTTCATCAGATCCCATGATTTATTCCTTTGCTGCATCTGTGTGCCCTTATCACCACCTAAGTGTAAAGGCTACGAAGGATTTATCCACGCCAGAATTGATATGGAGGCAAACGGCACGGTTTACATCCTGATGCGCGAGGCCATTGACTGTGTCAGATGTAAATATGACTCTGAACAAAAACCGCCCTTTAAAATCAACAAAATATAGACAATTTGCTTAAAAGCTCTGCAAACGGTCGAAATGGTGCAGAAAATTACGTTTTACCTCTTGCCACCTTTCCACTCTGCCGCTAATATTCGTCCCCGTTGTCACCTACAACGTTGCGTTCATAGCTCAGTTGGTTAGAGCACCACCTTGACATGGTGGGGGTCGTTGGTTCGAGTCCAATTGAACGCACCATCCTGCGTCCGTAGCTCAGTTGGTTAGAGCACCACCTTGACATGGTGGGGGTCGGTGGTTCGAGTCCACTCGGACGCACCAGATTTTCTTAGTCTGGTCTCCTCATTTTTATTCCCTTATTTATTCTCTGTATCCAATACGTTAAAAGATTTACACTATTTTCGTATGTGTTATCAGAAGGAGAATAACGATGGCGACTTTGTTACAGCTTCACTTTTCATTTAATGGTCCCTTTGGCAATGAAATGGCCGAACAGCTTAAACCGCTTGCCGAGTCGATTAATCAGGAACCCGGTTTTCTGTGGAAGGTGTGGACGGAAAGTGAAAAGAACCACGAAGCCGGTGGCATCTATCTCTTTGCTGATGAAAAAAGCGCTCTTGCCTATCTGGACAAACATACAGCTCGCCTGAAAAATCTCGGTGTCGATGAAGTTATTGCCAAAGTTTTCGATGTCAATGAGCCACTGAGTCACATCAATCAGGCAAAACTTGCCTGACAGATCTTAATGAAGGGCGGTTAGCGCCCTTTTCATCCCTGTCTGAAATTTCTCATTTTATATAGATTTCAACCAAACTTATCTGATAACGCTAAATTCGAAAGAATGCACACAGGTAAGTAACAATGAAAAAAATCGCCATTGTGGGTGCCGGACCAACAGGGATTTATACTTTCTTCTCACTTTTACAACAACAAACGCCGCTTTCTATTTCCATCTTCGAGCAGGCCGACGAAGCCGGTGTCGGTATGCCGTACAGCGATGAAGAAAATTCTAAAATTATGCTGGCAAATATTGCCAGTATTGAAATACCACCGATTTATTGTACTTATCTGGAATGGTTACAAAGGCAAGAGGCCAGTCACCTGCAACGTTACGGCGTTAAAAAAGATACCTTGCACGATCGCCAGTTTTTACCGCGTATTCTGCTGGGTGAGTATTTTCGCAATTGCTTTTTACAATTAGTTGAACAAGCCCGACAGTTGAATTTTGAGATAAACGTGTATGAATCATGTCAGGTGACCGATCTGCAGGTCACAGACTCCAGTGTCATTCTTGCCACAAATCAGGAGCTACTCACAGAGACGTTTGATTTAGCGCTGATAGCTACCGGTCACGTCTGGCCTGATGAAGAAGAAGTCACCCGAACGTATTTCCCCAGCCCGTGGTCAGGATTACTGGAAGCGAAAATTGATGCCTGTAACGTCGGAATTATAGGCACATCCTTGAGCGGACTGGATGCAGCAATGGCGGTTGCCATTCAGCACGGTTCGTTTATTGAAGAAGATAATCAACACGTTCGCTTTCAACGCGATAGTAACAGTGAAAATCTGCATATTACGTTGATGTCCCGTACAGGTATTTTGCCGGAAGCCGATTTCTATTGCCCTATCCCCTACAAACCATTACGCATCGTCACAGAACAGGCTTTAAATAGAGAAATAGAAAAAGGTGCAGACGGTCTGTTGGATCGGGTATTCAAATTGATACAACAAGAAATTAGTTCTGCCGATCCTGACTGGAGTCAACGTATAGCGTTAGAGAGCCTCAATGTAGATACCTTTGCTCAAGCCTGGTTTGCCGAGCGTAAACAACATGATCCTTTCGGCTGGGCGGAAGAGAACTTAGCCGAAGTCGAGCAAAATAAACGGGAAAAACATACTGTCCCCTGGCGTTATGCCATTCTGCGTTTGCATGAAGCCGTACAGGAAATTGTGCCGCATCTGAATGTACACGACCATAAACGATTCAGTAAAGGACTTGCCAGAGTCTTTATCGATAATTATGCGGCAATCCCTTCAGAATCTATTCGTCGCCTGCTGGCCTTGCGCGAGGCGGGGATCATTCATATTCTCGCCCTTGGTGAGGACTACGAGATGGAAACCAACGAAACGCACACCGTTCTGAAAACAGCAGACAACAGCTACTCGTTTGATGTTTTTATTGATGCCCGGGGTCAACGTCCACTCAAAATACAAGATATTCCTTTCCCTGGGCTGCGCGAACAGTTGCAGAAAACAGGCGAGGAAATCCCTGATGTTGGTGAAGATTATTCGTTACAGCAGCCTGAAGAATTACGGGGGCGCGTGGCATTCGGCGCGTTACCCTGGCTGATGCACGACCAGCCTTTCGTTCAGGGGCTTACGGCTTGTGCAGAAATTGGCAAGGCTATGGCACAGGCCATCGCAAAGCCTGCTTCCCGTTCACGCCGGCGTCTTACGTTTGATTAAAGGTAAAGTTATCAGCACTCAACAAACTGATGTTGCTCATTGAGACGATAGCGAACTCCGGCACAAATATTATTTTCGCCTTCAACGGCGACGGCAAAGCGCACTCTTTCGCCGTCATGATATGCCAGCACGGCGCTGCAACCTGGACCGAGAATATTAGCCATGATTTTTCCTTTGCAAGACTCACACAGTAATATCTTTCCACTCGGTTATTTTTTACTTTTGGTATTTACGGTGGCCATCATCCACGGACATGCCGTAGTACAGGCACTACAGCCAATACGCTATAAATTAAAATACATATCGAAATTATGATAATTCCCTTTTATACCTTTCTTAAAACAAATCCTCATAGAGCAATAAAAGAATAGAGGATGAAGTATTGCACTCCATCCCCGAACAATTATTTCACCAGTGCGTTAATAACTGTTTCCATCGCTTGCTTTTCCAATTCGCTACGCTGAATACGTTTATTTGCTAATGCTGTACGCAACACACCAGCGATGACTATGTGTTTTGGCTCCTGACCCAAATCGCGCATCTCCAGAACCACCTTCCCTACCACTCTGCACATTTCGCGGTACAGCTCGTCATCTTTTGTCCGGTTGCCCATTATTCATACCCATTTATCATGCCAGTCATCAGCATATATCAATCTCATCAATTAAACAAAAAACAAACAAAATCAAACAAATAACCCGATAAATTATTTTAATTGTATCAGTTGAATGGTATGACTTTGCGCCAGCAGACCTTCTCTCTCCAGCTATCGTTTTCACGTTGCGCAAACAGTGATGTTTTTGCGTAATCTCTTTCTGAGGACGTTAAATCTTTGATAACAATTTATTGTGAATATGGATGATTGTTTTTTGAAACGCTGTTTTTGTTTTCCTTTTGGATTAAATTCAGCGTATAATGCGCGCCAATTGACTCTTGAATGGTTTCAGCACTTTGGACTGTAGAACTCAACGACTCAAAAACAGGCACTCACGTTGGGCTGAGACACAAGCACACATTCCTCTGCACGCTTTTTCGATGTCACCTATCCTTAGAGCGAGGCATCATCACTTTCGTAATACCGGATTCGCTTTCCGGCAGTGCGCCCAGAAAGCAAGTTTCTCCTATCCTTCTCAACTTAAAGACTAAGACTGTCATGAAAAAGACCAAAATTGTTTGCACCATCGGACCAAAAACCGAATCTGAAGAGATGTTAGCTAAAATGCTGGACGCAGGCATGAACGTCATGCGTCTGAACTTCTCTCATGGTGACTATGCAGAACACGGTCAGCGCATTCAGAATCTGCGCAACGTGATGAGCAAAACCGGCAAAACTGCCGCTATCCTGCTCGATACCAAAGGTCCGGAAATCCGCACCATGAAACTGGAAGGCGGTAATGACGTTTCTCTGAAAGCAGGCCAGACCTTTACTTTCACCACTGACAAATCTGTTATCGGCAACAGCGAAATGGTTGCGGTAACTTATGAAGGTTTCACTACCGACCTGTCCGTCGGCAACACCGTGCTGGTTGACGATGGTCTGATCGGTATGGAAGTTACCGCTATCGAAGGTAACAAAGTTATCTGTAAAGTACTGAACAACGGTGACCTGGGCGAAAACAAAGGTGTGAACCTGCCGGGTGTTTCTATTGCCCTGCCGGCACTGGCTGAAAAAGACAAACAGGATCTGATCTTCGGTTGCGAACAAGGTGTAGACTTTGTTGCAGCTTCCTTTATCCGTAAGCGTTCTGACGTTATCGAAATCCGTGAACATCTGAAAGCGCACGGTGGCGAAAACATCCAAATCATCTCCAAAATCGAAAACCAGGAAGGCCTCAACAACTTCGACGAAATTCTCGAAGCCTCTGACGGTATCATGGTTGCACGTGGTGACCTGGGCGTAGAAATCCCGGTTGAAGAAGTTATCTTCGCCCAGAAGATGATGATCGAAAAATGTATCCGTGCACGTAAAGTCGTTATTACTGCGACCCAGATGCTGGATTCTATGATCAAAAACCCGCGTCCTACCCGTGCAGAAGCCGGTGACGTCGCGAACGCCATCCTTGACGGTACTGACGCAGTCATGCTGTCTGGTGAATCCGCAAAAGGTAAATACCCGCTGGAAGCTGTTTCTATCATGGCAACCATTTGCGAACGTACTGACCGCGTGATGAACAGCCGTCTCGAGTTCAACAACGATAACCGTAAACTACGCATTACCGAAGCAGTTTGCCGTGGCGCGGTTGAAACGGCTGAAAAACTGGATGCTCCGCTAATCGTCGTCGCAACCCAGGGCGGTAAATCTGCTCGTGCAGTGCGTAAATACTTCCCGGATGCAACTATCCTGGCCCTGACCACTAATGAAAAAACTGCACATCAATTAGTGTTGACCAAAGGCGTTGTACCGCAACTGGTTAAAGAAATCACCTCTACTGATGATTTCTATCGTCTGGGTAAAGAACTGGCTCTGCAGAGCGGTCTGGCGCACAAAGGCGACGTTGTAGTAATGGTTTCTGGCGCACTTGTCCCGAGCGGCACTACCAACACTGCATCTGTTCACGTCCTGTAATATTGCTTTTGTGAATTAATTTGTATATCGAAGCGCCCTGATGGGCGCTTTTTTTATTTAATCGATAATCAGAAACAATAAAAAATCAAATCGGATTTCACTATATAATCTCACTTTATCTAAGATGAATCCGATGGAAGCATCCTGTTTTCTCTCAATTTTTTTATCTAAAACCCAGCGTTCGATGCTTCTTTGAGCGAACGATCAAAAATAAGTGCCTTCCCATCAAAAAAATATTCTCAACATAAAAAAGTTTGTGTAATACTTGTAACGCTACATGGAGATTAACTCAATCTAGAGGGTATTAATAATGAAAGCTACTAAACTGGTACTGGGCGCGGTAATCCTGGGTTCTACTCTGCTGGCAGGTTGCTCCAGCAACGCTAAAATCGATCAGCTGTCTTCTGACGTTCAGACTCTGAACGCTAAAGTTGACCAGCTGAGCAACGACGTGAACGCAATGCGTTCCGACGTTCAGGCTGCTAAAGATGACGCAGCTCGTGCTAACCAGCGTCTGGACAACATGGCTACTAAATACCGCAAGTAATAGTACCTGTGAAGTGAAAAATGGCGCACATTGTGCGCCATTTTTTTTGCCTGCTAATGACTGCTATTGCATCGCGCGTAACATATTTCCCTGCTCAGGCTCGCCATTCTGCGCTGACTCAACTGCGGACGCATTGCTGGCTGCGGGCGTCGCTCCGTTGCTCACCGCAACCGGATACCCTGCCCGACGATATAATGCTTTATCAACTAGCGTCTGATCTACCGCCTTATTATCTTTGAATTGTGTAAAACCAACGGGCAGTTTATACGGCATCGTCTGAACGTTCTGCTGTTCCTCTGCCGATAGCGGTCGATGCACTTCCACATAACGCATTCCGTTCGGTTCTACGGAGTATTTCACCGGCTCATTGATCACTTTAACCGGCGTTCCCGTTCTCACGCTGGAGAACAACGCTTTAATATCCGGCGCATTCATACGAATACAGCCCGAACTGACGCGCAAACCAACGCTGTCCGGCGCGCTGGTGCCATGAATGAGATACTCGCCATTACCATGCGCCAGGCGCAGTGCGTAGCGTCCTAGTGGGTTATTTGGCCCAGCGGGTACAACTGGCGGTAATTTGATGCCTCGCTCCAGTGAGCGTTGACGAATACCTGCAGTTGGCGTCCAGGTAGGATTCGGGATTTTTTGCCCTACCCGTGTTTCCATCACCGGCGTTTCCAGTCCCTGCAAACCAATTCCTATCGGGTAGACCTGTACGATATTTTCTCCCGGCGGATAATAATAAAGTCGCAGCTCAGCAAGGTTAACAATAATTCCCTGACGCGGCGCATCAGGTAATAACAATTGCGAAGGGATGGTTATCATCGTGCCAGGTTTTGGTACTGGTGCAATGGTGTTATTGGCTTCAAGGATCAACATTGCCGCAGTATCAAAACGTCGTGCGATAGCCTGAAGGTTTTTATCCCCCTCTTGAACCGTATAGGTTTGATTCTGCCCAACCAGTCGGCTTCCGGTTGGTGGAAGCGGATAATCTACCGCCCAGGCCGCGTGGATGGCGCTAAAAGCACCGATAAGAGTCAGTGTAAGCAGAGACGCGCGTTTCATTGTAAACCTCCTGTATTTGCCGGAGACTCACGCTGAGACGTCGGATGGTGCTTTTGCTTACCTGAAGCCAAAACACTCCTGTGCTGACCAGAGTAAACATCGACCATCCGGCAATGTGAGTCATCCGGATGAAAGCTGTTCTTTTAGTTTAGCTAAGTGCAGCGGCTTTGGCGCGAATTGCACGAATCATCGCTTCCAGACCTTGTGAGCGAGACGGGGTGAGATGTTGGGTGAGCGCCATTTTTTCAAACCACGGACGCACGTCAAAATTAATAATATCCTGCGGCGTCATCTGGTCGTAGAGAATAAAGACGACCGCGATAAGCCCTTTCACAATGGCGGCATCGCTGTCGCCCTGTAATTCAATAATTCCCTGCGCATTCTGGCGCATCACAATCCACACCTGACTCTGGCAGCCCTGAATGCTATTTTGCGGGCTTCTGTCTTCGTCACGTAATTCAGGCAGACGCTGGCCCAGCTCAATAATGTAGAGGTATTTTTCTTCCCAGTTGGTGCAACGTAAAAAATTACGCAGCAATTTTTCTTTATCTGGCAACACAGCCATAGAGCCTCCCTGTTATCCCAGCAGACGGTGAATACGTTGTAATCCTGTTACCAGACGATCCACTTCTTCATGGGTGTTATACATAGCCAACGATGCCCGACACATAGCGGGCACGTTGTAATACGCCATTAATGGCATCGCGCAGTGATGACCGGTACGCACAGCAATGCCATAGTTATCAAGAAAACTGCCGACGTCATAGGCATGATGTTTACCGAGATTAAAGGCAATAACGCCAAGTCTGTTCTGTGGGCCATAGAGAGTAAGATCCGGCACTGCTGCCAGTTGTGACAGCGCGTAATGCATCAGATTCTGTTCATACTCAGCAATGTGCTTAAGCCCCAGCGCCGAAACATATTCCAGCGCCGCGCCAAGTCCAATAATGCCGCCGGTATTGGGCGTACCTGCTTCAAACCGCCACGGCGCTTTGGCCCAGGTGGTGCCTTCGCTAAGACTAACGGTGGCGATCATTGATCCGCCCCCTTCCCACGGCGGCATCTCCTGCAACAAGGCTTCTTTAACATAAAGAATGCCAATCCCGGTGGGACCATACAGTTTATGCCCGGAGAAAACGTAGAAATCGCAATCCAGCGCCTGCATATCCACCGGATGATGCATCACTGCCTGAGCGCCATCCACCAGCACTTTTGCGCCATGCTGATGCGCAAGAGCAATCATTTCCGGTAGCGGATTTTCCGTCCCCAGCACATTAGACACGTGAGTAATCGCCAGCAGACGGGTTTTCTCATCGAACAGATTAGGCAGCGTCTCCAGTTGCAGCGTACCATCGGGGTTGAGGGGGATCACCCGCAACTCTGCACCAACGCGCGCACAAAGCATTTGCCAGGGAACGATGTTAGCGTGGTGCTCCATCTGACTGATAATGATGTTATCGCCCGCCCGCACGTTGCTGTTGCCCCAGCTATTGGCCACCAGATTGATGCCTTCCGTTGTACCGCGAACGAACACCAGTTCTTCCGCCGAGCGGGCATTGATAAACAGCGACGCCCGCTTGCGCACGTTCTCCATTTTCTCGGTCGCCTGGGCGCTCAACGTATGAATACCGCGATGCACCGCCGCATAGCCGTGACGATAGAACCCGGCTTCAGCGTCAATCACCTGGCTCGGTTTCTGCGCGCTGGCGGCGCTGTCGAGATAAGCCAGCGGCAGACCGTTCACCTCACGCGAAAGCACCGGAAAGTCGGCCCGCACTTTGTCGACGGAAAAAGTCATCTTGCACCTCCCGGCAGCCGTTGACCGATACGGGCCAGCACCTGCTGTTTAAGCCCCTCATCACGCAATGCTTCTGTCAGTTCAGCAGCAAAGGCGTAGATAATCATCTGCAGGGCATCCTGCTGATTGATCCCGCGCGAACGCAGATAGAACATCTGTTCGTCATTGATGCGCCCGACCGTTGCGCCGTGGCTACATTTCACATCATCAGCATAGATTTCCAGTTGCGGTTTGGTATCCACTTCCGCCAGCTTGCCCATCAACAGATTATTGTTGGTCATCTGGCCGTCAGTTTTAATGGCGTGCTGCGCGACGTTAATCAAACCATTAAATACCGCGCGCCCTTTGTCGCTGACGATGGTTTTGTGCACCTGACGGCTGTTACAAAACCCTTTATTATGTTCAAGCCAGGTGCGGGTATCACATACCTCGTTTTTCACCGGCATCGCCAGGCTATTAATACGTAACGTGCTGTTTTCGCCATTGAGTTGCGTACTGGTGTTATGGCGTAAAACAACGCCACCAAGCAGGAAGCTGTGGCTAAATACGGAGGCATCGCCCGCCAGCAGCAAATCGTTATGTGCAAAGTGGTGGCTTACAGGATTTTCAAACGCGAGCTTGATATGCTGCAAGTGGGCGTTCGCGGCAACGTTGATAGTGAACCGCGCTCCGGTAAAATGACGAGCGTCATTCAGGCTGACAAAATGTTCAATCACCGTGGCTTCGGCACCTTCCGCCAGATCCAGATGATGCCGATAGTGGGCGGTGTTCACTTCTTCACCTGCCACGCCCTGGGTAATATGCATTAACAGCAATGGCTTCGCGGGCCGTTGACCGCGCTTCACGGCAATATGTGTCACGCTTTGTGCCAGGCTTTCCGTCAGATGCAGAAACACTTCCGGCTGTATGGCATCAGGCAGTCCCTGACGTTCGTCGTTAATACTCACCTCATAGCCGCTGCCTTCGGTCGTATCGCTAAGTGATGGCACGTAGCGTCCATCGACAAACACCAGCCGCACGGCGTCTAAAGTGAGTGCTAAAGCATCTCGCTGTTGCGGGGATATCTCACCCGCAATGCTGACAAACTGGCTATTGGTCAGCCCTTCCAGTGGCGTATATTTCCAGTGCTCATGTTTACGTGTCGGCAGTCCGGTACGCAGCAGTTGTTGTAAATGCTGCTGTGCTTGCGGGGAGCGTTTCGCCCCTCCGACCTCAAACAAGTGATGCCACTGTTGCAGCATGTTACTGCTGTTCGCTAAGCCAGCCATAACCCTGCTCCTCCAGTTGTTTGACCAACGTGAAATCACCGGATTTCACAATTCGCCCCTGATACAAAACATGGACATAATCAGGTTTGATGTAATCAAGAATGCGCTGGTAATGCGTAACGATGATGAACGAGCGTTTGCCATCACGCAGCGAGTTCACACCATCAGCAACCACTTTTAATGCGTCAATATCCAGCCCGGAGTCCGACTCATCAAGAATACACAGTTCCGGCTCCAGCACGGCCATTTGCAAAATATCGTTGCGCTTTTTCTCGCCCCCGGAAAACCCAACGTTAACCGAACGGGTTAATAAATCTTCCGGCATTTTCAGCAGGGCGATTTTCTCTTCCATCAAATCCTGAAAATCGAAGCGGTCGAGTGTTTCCTGGCCGCGATAGCTGCGCACCGCATTGAGCGCCGTTTGCAGGAAAAACTGGTTACTGACGCCAGGGATTTCCACCGGATACTGGAAGGCCATAAAGATACCTTCACCTGCACGATCTTCCGGCGACAACTCAAGCAAATCTTTGCCTTTAAACTCAACCGCCCCCCCCGTCACTTCATAATCTTCGCGCCCGGCAAGCGTTGCCGATAAGGTACTTTTCCCCGAACCGTTTGGCCCCATAATGGCGTGAACTTCACCTGGACGAACGTCGAGGCTTAATCCGCGCAGGATAGCTTTATCTTCCACGCTGACGTGTAAATCTTTAATACTTAACATATTTATTCCTTATCCGACGCTATGTTCAAGACTGATGGCGAGGAGTTTTTGTGCTTCAACGGCAAATTCCAGCGGCAGTTCAGAGAACACATCTTTGCAGAAACCGTTAACAATCATCGAGATGGCGTCCTCTTCACTGATCCCGCGTTGCAGGCAATAAAACAACTGATCTTCGCCAATGCGCGACGTAGTCGCCTCGTGCTCCAGTTGCGCGCTGTTATTGCGACACTCGACATACGGGAAAGTATGCGCCCCGCAGTTAGCGCCAATCAGCATTGAGTCGCACTGAGTGAAATTGCGCGCATTGGTTGCCGTTGGCATGATTTTCACCAGGCCGCGATAACTGTTCTGGCTGTGCCCTGCGGAGATCCCTTTCGAGATAATGGTCGATTTGGTGTTCTTACCGATGTGGATCATCTTGGTGCCGGTATCAGCCTGCTGATGGCCACTGGTCAGCGCCACCGAGTAGAACTCACCGATTGAGTTATCGCCGCGCAGAATGCAGCTTGGGTATTTCCAGGTAATCGCTGAACCGGTTTCCGATTGCGTCCACGACATTTTACTGTTTTCTCCTTCACACAAGGCGCGCTTGGTGACGAAGTTGAGAATACCGCCAGTATTGTTATCGCCTGGGAACCAGTTTTGCACCGTGGAATATTTCACCTCGGCGTTTTTATGGATGATGACTTCCACCACCGCCGCGTGTAGCTGATAGCTATCTCGCACTGGTGCGGAGCAGCCTTCGATGTAGCTGACATAACTGTCTTCGTCGGCTATCAGAATAGTGCGCTCAAACTGCCCGGTTTTTTCTGCGTTAATACGGAAATAGGTCGAAAGTTCCATTGGGCAGCGCACACCTTTAGGTACATAAATAAACGTACCGTCGGAAGCTACTGCCGCATTGAGTGCGGCAAAGAAATTGTCATTACCTGGCACCACAGTGCCGAGATATTTCCTCACCAGTTCCGGGTGTTCATGAATCGCTTCGCCAAAGGAGCAGAAGATGATCCCTTGCTCTGCCAGTTTTTCACGGTAGGTGGTGGCAACCGAAACAGAATCGAAAATGGCATCCACCGCCACCTCTTTGCCTTCACGCACCGGTACGCCCAACTGCTCAAATGCCGCTTCCACCTCTTTACTTAAAAAAGCGTTCGCACCCGTTTGTTGCACGGCACCAGGTTCCGACGCACAAGTATCATCACAGTTACCGCACGATGGTGCCGAGTAATAGCTGTAATCCTGATAATTCAGCTTGTCATAGTGGCCTTTCAGCCAGTGCGGTTCTTCCATCTCCAGCCATGCGCGGTAGGCATTGAGCCGAAATTCCAGCATCCATTCTGGCTCATTACGCTTAGCCGAAATTGCGCGCACCACTTCTTCGTTTATGCCCTTAGCCAGCTCATCAGTAGCTAACTGGGTGAAGAATCCTTCTTTATAATTCAGTGGGCCGCCGGTCCAGGTTTTGACATCGTCAGTTGCTTCAGTATTACGAGACATAGTACCGCCTATACCCCAAAGCTTTCGCCACAGCCACATTCATTCTGGGCTTTCGGGTTGTGAAATTTGAATATCTGATTAAGTCCTTCGTGAACGAAATCGACTTCCGTGCCATCAATAAACGGCATCGCTTGCAGCGGGACGAACAACTTCGCGCCGTCGTGTTCAAACAGCAGATCGTCTTTGTCCGGCTCGCTGACGCTGTCGAGTACATAGCCAAAGCCCGCACAGCCCGTTTGTTTAACACCTAATCGCACGCCGACCATGCCCGACTGCTTCGCCACCAACTCACGGATGTGTGCTGCCGCTGCCGGTGTTAGCGTTAAGCCTTGCCAGGCGAAATCCTCCGGATTAAACGTTCCTGAATGCATGTCCATCGATTTACCTCACTTAAATCGCTTACCGCGGATAACAGCATGTTAGTGATAATGATTATCAGTTCAACCCAGCAAACGCAGGGGCTTTCCCATAAAACATGCTTTTTGCCTGCATTTAATAAGCATAGACCCTGATTTGTGGGTTAACAGGTACGCTAAGAATTAGGTATCTCATTGTTAGATAATGATTATTATAGAAATAGAGTTAAGGCGGTGATGGAAAAGGAAAAGTTGTATCGAAAATGACTATTTAAGGGATAGGTAAAAAAGTAGCGAGTTCAGAAATAAGAAAACCCTTAAGTCTGTTCGACACAGACTTAAGGGTTTCTACCCCATCCGGCGCTTATCTCCGGCACTCACAGTGGCTTAGCTCTTGAAGGGGCGATAAGAATAATCTCATAAGACCAGGCCACCGTTTTAACACAAACTGCGATTTGTATTCTTTTTAAGCGAGATCAAGCGGGTAAAATAAGCAGCATTAAGGAAGCCGTCGAGCCTGGACGGAGGTTAATCCAGGTCGATTTGGCGAGCTTTCGGCATTACACCACAATCAATGCACGCCCAGACGCCAGGCGAAGTAGATTTCTTCTTTTAATTCAGCAGAAGAGAGTGTGAGCAGGTCAGCGAATTCAAGTTCTAATTGTTTCAGTCGTTTGAGATATTGGGCAGGAGAAAGATTGCTCTGGTCACGGCGTAAAAATTCCATAGCCAGTTGGGTGGGATCAAGTTGAGTAGACATAGCATCCTCGTTTGTAGACAAGACCTGCACAGTATACCACCGTTTACTGCGCAGATAATAACCAAAAACAATATGCGTCACATTTTTCTGGTGACAACGTCACAAAATGGCGGTCGTCAATCGTGACGAACAGCACAAACGCTCTTTCTCATCGAAGATTTCAATCTGCCAGACCTGGTGCCTTGAACCGAGATGCAGCGGTTTGCAAACGCCGCGAACCCGCCCTTCTCGCGCCGACCGGACATGGTTGGCATTGATTTCCAGACCAACGACTTTTTGCTCGCCTTCGGTACATAAATAACCGGCAACGGAACCGATACTCTCAGCCAGAACCACAGACGCCCCGCCATGCAGCAACCCAAAAGGCTGCTTCGTCCGCTGATCTACTGGCATTGTCGCTTCCAGCGTGTCATCACCAATATGTTCAAAGCGAATATCCAGTAACCCCACCATGTTTCCTTCACCCATGACATTCAGCGCCTCAAGGGTGATTTTACGTTTCCATATCATTTAATAATCTCCAGTAATGCCTGCACAGGATGGCGTACCCCCGTGCCTTCAACCCGTTTTACCTGGCTTCGGCAGGAATATCCGGTTGCCAGGCAGCGATTACGCGGCAGTCGCTGCATCGCCTGATGCCAGGATAACTCATAGATCCCGAGCGAATTTTTATGATTTTTCGCTTCATGTCCGTAAGTCCCCGCCATGCCGCAGCAACCCACACTGACATTTTCCAGCTTCGCGCCAAAACGGGCAAATATCGTGGCCCACTGCGCTGGCGCACCCGGCAAGGCGGTGACTTCGGTACAGTGGCCAAAGAAATACCACGGCTCGCCACTAACCGCTGCCACCGGCTGTGGCTGAAGTGCGTTTGCCAGCCATTCATTTGCCAGTAAGACCTGAAAATCACCGCGCTCCTCGCCCAGCGTCAGCTTATATTCGTCGCGATAACAAAGCACCAGAGCTGGATCGACGCCCACCATTGGCATTCCCAGCTTCGCCATGCGGTTGAGGAAATCCGCCGTCTTTTTCGCTGTCTTTGCAAAACGATTGAGAAAGCCTTTGATATGCTGCGCTTTACCATTTGGTGAGAACGGCAGTAACACGGGCTGGAAACCTAATTTCTCGACCAGACGGACAAAATCCGCTACCACCTGTGCATCGTAATAACTGGTGAAAGGGTCTTGCACCACCAGCACCGTGCGTGCTTTCTGCTCAGCATTAAGCACTTCAAGCTGTTCCAGCGTCATGTTTGCCGAGCGATGCCCCACCATTTGTTGTTGCAACGACGGCACCGAAAGCAGCGGCAAGTCGACCATGCCGATATGTTTTTTCGACAGTTTGCGCACCAGCGGTTGGTTAATGAAGAAGTTAAACGTCTTCGGCGCTCGCGCCATTAGCGGCGCATAACTCTCGACCGTCGCCACCAGATGGTCACGCAGCGGGCGTAAATAACGGGTGTGATAAAGTTGCAGGAAACGAGAGCGGAACTCCGGCACATCAATTTTGATAGGGCACTGGGTTGAACAGGCTTTACAGGCCAGGCAGCCAGACATCGCCTCTTTGACTTCGTGGGAGAAGTCATACTCACCTTTATTGGCATGCCAGCTATTACGAGTGCGGGCAATCAACGTGCGCAAACTGGCTCGCGTTTCAGGCAGTTCTTGTTCCAGTTTTAATGGGTCAACACCACGGTCAGCCAGCAAACGCAACCATTCGCGCACCAGCGTCGCGCGCCCTTTCGGTGAATGGATACGATTCTGGGTTATCTTCATCGACGGGCACATTGGGCTACGAGCATCAAAGTTGAAGCATAAACCGTTGCCGTTACATTCCATTGCCCCGCGCCACTGCTGACGAACTGCGATAGGGATCTGCCGGTCAAACGTACCGCGTTTCACCGCGTCCACTTTCATCATCGGCGCGTCGATACCTTCTGGCGGACAAATTTTCCCCGGATTAAGCCGATTATGCGGATCAAACGCCGCTTTAACTTTGCGCAGTTCAGCGAAAAGTTCCTCACCGAAAAACGCCGGGCTGTATTCGGCACGAAAACCTTTACCGTGCTCCCCCCACAACAAACCACCGTATTTCGCGGTAAGCGCCACCACGTCATCAGAGATTTGTTTCATCAAAATCTCTTGTTGCGGATCGCACATATCCAGCGCCGGACGGACGTGCAAGACCCCCGCATCGACGTGGCCAAACATGCCATAGCTTAAACCGTGACTGTCGAGCAGTGCGCGAAATTCAGCAATATAATCCGCCAGATGTTCCGGCGGTACGCAGGTATCTTCGGCAAATGGGATCGGTTTGGCTGCCCCTTTAGCATTGCCAAGCAGGCCAACAGCTTTTTTACGCATCGCATAAATGCGCTCGACTCCAGCCAGCTCACAACACACCTGCCAGCCGATCACGCCCGCTTGCTGGCTGGCGATCAGCTCATCCAGCCGCGCACAGAGTGCGTCTACCCGCTCGTCGATCAACGCCTCATCGTCCCCGGCAAATTCAACAATGTTCAGCCCGAGCATCTCTTTGTCGGGCACATCGGTAATCAGTTCGCTAACGGAATGCCAGACGATATCTTCCCGCGCCAGATTCAGCACTTTAGAGTCCACCGTCTCTACTGAAAGCGCGCGCGCCTCAACCATAAACGGCGCATTACGCAGCGCGGAGTCAAAAGAGTCATATTTGACATTCACCAGACGGCGCACTTTAGGCAAACGAGTAATATCCAGTCGCGCTTCGGTAATAAAGGCCAGCGTCCCTTCTGAACCCGTCAGAATACGAGTCAGGTCGAACTCGGTCATCTCATCGTTAAAGACATGGCGCAGATCGTAACCGGTAAGAAAACGGTTAAGTTTGGGGAACTTGTCGATAATTAACTGCCGCTGCTGGCGGCAGCGTTGATAAACCGTTTTATAGATACGCCCGATAGCGGTGTTGGTTTTACCCAGCGTTTCAGCCAGTTCTACGGGTAAAGGTTGCGTATCGAGAATATCGCCCCCCAACAACACCGCCCGCACGCCCAGCACGTGATCTGACGTTTTGCCATAGACCAGCGATCCCTGACCGGAAGCATCGGTATTAATCATCCCGCCGAGCGTTGCCCGGTTGCTGGTCGAAAGTTCCGGTGCAAAGAAATATCCGAACGGTTTCAGATACTGGTTAAGTTGATCTTTAATCACCCCAGCTTCAACGCGCACCCAGCCCTCTTCAGGATTAATTTCGATGATGCGGTTCATATGGCGAGACATATCAACAATAATCCCCTGGTTGAGCGCCTGACCGTTAGTGCCGGTGCCACCGCCGCGTGGGGTGAAGATCAGCGATGAATAGCGTTCCTGCGCAGCCAGACGGGCGATTAACGCCACATCTGCGGTTGAACGTGGAAATACCACCGCATCGGGGAGAAGTTGGTAAATGCTGTTGTCGGTCGACATTGTCAGACGATCGGCATAACTTGTCGCCGTATCGCCAGTAAAACCCTGTTGCTCCAGCTCTTGCAAAAAATTAAGCACCAGTTGAACGACGCCGGGTGCCTGGGAAATCTGTGGAATCATTATATTGACCCTTTCCTGCGGTCTGTGATGAGAGATTAATCGTTTGCGTGTTATGTCACTTGTTGTACCACATTTTTTTCTTACACGCCCATCAGAATTAAGGGCAGAATCGGCCTGTTAAAAACCGCTGAAATTGCTCATCATTATGCAGGTGAGTTTCACGTGTTCACGTCGCGTCGACGATTTGACGCACAAAAAAGGTGAAAAGTAGTTATGGTAAATGTTCGTCAGCCCAGGGATGTCGCACAAATTCTGCTTTCGGTGCTGTTTTTAGCCATCATGATTGTGGCATGTCTGTGGATTGTTCAACCCTTTATTCTCGGCTTTGCATGGGCCGGTACGGTGGTTATCGCCACCTGGCCGGTATTGTTACGTTTGCAAAAAATCATGTTTGGCCGCCGCTCTCTCGCCGTTCTGGTAATGACGCTGTTGTTGGTGATGGTGTTTATCATCCCTATTGCCTTACTGGTTAACAGTATTGTCGATGGCAGCGGTCCGGTAATTAAAGCCATTTCCAGCGGTGACATGGCGTTACCCGATTTAGCGTGGCTTAATACCATTCCGGTGATTGGCGCGAAGCTGTATGCAGGCTGGCACAATTTGCTGGATATGGGGGGGACGGCGATCATGGCGAAAGTCCGTCCTTATATTGGCACCACCACCACCTGGTTCGTCGGACAAGCGGCACATATTGGTCGCTTTATGGTGCATTGTGCGCTGATGCTGTTATTCAGCGCCCTGTTGTACTGGCGCGGTGAACAGGTAGCGCAAGGTATTCGCCATTTTGCGACTCGTCTGGCAGGCGCTCGCGGTGATGCCGCTGTACTGCTGGCGGCGCAGGCTATCCGCGCAGTAGCGCTGGGCGTTGTGGTGACTGCGTTAGTACAAGCCGTTCTTGGTGGGATCGGTCTGGCCGTTTCCGGCGTTCCTTACGCCACGCTGCTGACGGTATTAATGATCCTCTCCTGCCTTGTCCAGCTTGGTCCGTTGCCGGTGTTGATTCCAGCGATCATCTGGCTTTACTGGACCGGCGATACCACCTGGGGCACGGTATTGTTAGTGTGGAGTGGCGTGGTCGGCACACTGGATAACGTTATTCGCCCGATGTTAATTCGCATGGGAGCAGATTTACCGCTCATCCTCATCCTCTCCGGGGTCATCGGTGGTTTGATTGCCTTCGGTATGATCGGCTTGTTTATTGGTCCGGTACTTCTGGCTGTTTCCTGGCGTCTGTTTGCCGCGTGGGTGGAAGAAGTCCCGCCGCCGACTGACCAGCCGGAGGAAATTATCGAAGAACTGGGCGAAATTGAAAAAACGAATAAGTAAATCTCTCATCAGGCGGCTTTGCCGCCTGATTGTTAATCAGGGCTAATTAATATTTCCTTTTTTTCATTCATCCTCTTGCTTACTGCCATTCAGCAACGCTTACCTGTCGCAAATCCTTTACAGTTTTTAAACTAATGAGACGAATCTGATCGACGCAAAAAGTCCGTATGCCTACTATTAGCTCACGGTTATAAATCAACATATTGATTTATAAGCATGGAATCCCCTGAGTGAAAAACGAATTGCTGTGTGTAGTCTTTGCCCATCTCCCATGATGGGCTTTTTTTTAACACTTTTTCGCCCCAACAACTCGCCTCTCGATATCTCCAGGAATATTGCACAAGATACTGTGATTCTCTTCAAGCCGTTAGCTGGCTGATAGTGTTATTTATATTTTATCCTTTTATTCATGCAGCCATTACACAATGAACGCTTATGAACTCCAGGCACTACGCCATATTTTTGCCATGACTATTGATGAATGCGCGACCTGGATTGCCCTGACGGGTGACAGTGAAAGCTGGAAACAGTGGGAAGACGGCAAACGCGCCATTCCTGATCGCGTTGTTGAACACTTCTGGCTATGCGTCAGCAAAGAAAAAAACATCTTCACGCTATCATAAAGAAAATAAATAACCGCATCGGCAATAATACCATGCGTTCCTTCCCTGACTTAACTGCGTTTCAACGTGTCTACCCTGATGGCAATTTTATTGACTGGAAGATTTATCAATCGGTAGCCGCTGAATTATATGCGCACGACCTTGAGCGTCTTTGTTGATATTTTAACGGGAATCAATAGCCATTATTACAAGAATAATGACCGGATATTGACGCAACATCGCCACACTTTTTAAAGCAAAATTGCTAAGTGGAACTTATGAAAATGCTGTTTTTATTTGATATTCCTGCCTGCCCGAATTTAACCCTCGCTTACTGTCTGGCAGTGTGCGTCGGTATCGCCAACTCAGCACTGGATACTGGTGGCTACCCCCGCACTGATGGAATGTTTCCCGAAAGCCTCCGGTTCAGCGGTAATTCTGGTTAAAGCGATGATCTCATTCGGGCAAATGTTCTATCCAATGCTGGTGAGTTATATGCTGCTGAATAACATCTGGTACGGCTATGGGTTAATTATCCCAGGCATATTATTTGTACTTATTACATTGATGCTATTGAAAAGCAAATTCCCCAGCCAACGGGTTGATGCTGGCGTTGCCGGAGAATTACCGCAAATGAACAGCAAACCGTTAGTCTGGCTGGAAGGTGTTTCATCGGTAGTGTTCGGTGTCGCGGCATTCTTGACCTTTTATGTGATAGTGGTGTGGATGCCCAAATATGCGATGGCATTTGCCGGTATGTCGGAGGCCGAGGCTTTAAAAACCGTATGGGTTCGCTGGTCTGTGTCTTTATCTTTGCTGCACTACTGAAAAAATGGTACGCCCCATCTGGGCTAATGTTTTTAACTCTGCGCTGGCAACGATCACTGCCGCCATTATCTATCTCTACCCTTCTCCGCTGGTGTGTAATGCCGGAGCCTTTGTTATCGGTTTCTCTGCTGCTGGCGGTATTTTACAGCTCGGTGTTTCGGTCATGTCAGAGTTCTTCCCAAAAAGCAAAGCCAAAGTCACCAGTATTTATATGATGATGGGGGGATTGGCTAACTTTGTTATTCCACTGATTACCGGTTATCTGTCGAATATCGGCCTGCAATATATCATCGTTCTCGATTTCACTTTTGCTCTGCTGGCTCTGGTGTTAATTATGGATGTTACGGCTAAATATGAATTAATTGGGCTGATGGCTTATCCTATCCGCCATAGCTTATCGCCTGAAATGCAGAATAAAGCCTTAGAAAAAGCGGGATTGCCATTTACCTATATGGCCTTTGAGGTGGATAACGACAGCTTTGCCGGTGCAATTGAAGGATTAAAAGCCTTGAAAATGCGCGGAACCGGTGTGTCGATGCCAAACAAACAACTGGCGTGTGAATATGTTGATGAATTAACGCCAGCGGCAAAACTGGTGGGGACGATCAATACCATCGTCAATGATGACGGCTACCTGCGCGGCTATAACACTGACGGCACGGGTCATATTCGCGCTATTAAAGAGAGCGGTTTTGATATCAAAGGCAAAACTATGGTGCTTTTAGGTGCCGGTGGCGCATCAACGGCAATTGGCGCTCAGGGTGCAATTGAAGGTTTAAAAGAAATTAAACTCTTTAACCGTCGGGATGAGTTTTTCGATAAAGCCCTCGCCTTCGCGCAACGGGTTAATGAAAACACCGATTGTGTCGTAACAGTCACCGATCTTGCCGACCAGCAAGCCTTTGCTGAAGCGCTGGCTTCTGCCGACATTTTAACCAACGGCACAAAAGTAGGAATGAAACCCCTTAAGAATGAGTCTTTAGTTAATGATATCAGTTTGTTACATCCAGGACTTCTGGTCACTGAATGCGTGTATAACCCGCATATGACGAAGTTATTACAGCAGGCGCAACAAGCAGGTTGCAAAACGATTGATGGATACGGCATGTTGTTGTGGCAAGGGGCTGAACAGTTCACGTTATGGACTGGCAAAGATTTCCCTCTGGAATACGTTAAACAGGTCATGGGGTTCGACGCCTGACAGGCTGACCGCGTGCAGAAAGGGTAAAAAATGAAAACCGTAACCGTAAAAGATCTCGTCATTGGCACGGGCGCACCAAAAATCATCGTCTCGCTGATGGCGAAAGATATCGCCAGCGTGAAATCTGAAGCTCTCATCTATCGTGAAGCGGACTTTGATATTCTGGAATGGCGCGTGGATCACTTTGCCGACCTCTCCTGTGTAGAGTCGGTCATGGCAGCGGCAAAAGCTATCCGTGAGATAATGCCGGAAAAACCACTGCTGTTTACCTTCCGCAGCGCCAAAGAAGGCGGTGAGCAGGCACTTTCGACAGAAGCGTATATTGCGCTCAATCGCGCAGCCATCGACAGTGGTCTGGTCGATATAATCGATCTGGAGTTATTTACCGGCGATGATCAGGTTAAAGAAACCGTCGCCTACGCTCACGCGCATGATGTGAAGGTTGTCATGTCCAATCATGATTTCCATAAAACGCCAGAGGCCAAAGAAATCATCGCCCGTCTGCGCAAAATGCAGTCCTTCGACGCCGATATTCCCAAAATTGCACTGATGCCACAAAGCACCAGCGATGTGCTGACATTACTTGCCGCGACCCTGGAGATGCAGGAACAGTATGCCGATCGTCCAATCATTACGATGTCGATGGCAAAAACTGGCGTAATTTCTCGTCTGGCCGGTGAAGTATTTGGTTCGGCGGCAACCTTTGGCGCAGTAAAAAAAGCCTCTGCGCCGGGGCAAATATCGGTGAATGATTTACGCACAGTATTAACTATTTTGCATCAGGCATAATAAATAACGCTCCGGCGGGAACTTCCTTACCCGCCGAAATAAAAGTAAGTATTTTAAGAGTATTTAATAAAAATATTTCGTGAATATCTGCGCGCTATTTTTCTGGCTGACGCAGGGAAATTCACACCTGAATCAGGAAAAAAAATAATGAAACCTGTAAAACCATCTCGTATTAATGGATGAGTGCCGATCCTGTCGGCACAGGAAGCAGTAAATTATATCCCCGACGAAGCAAGGCTTTGTATATTAGGCGCTGGCGGCGATATTCTGGAGGCCACCACATTAATTACCGTTCTTGCTGATAAATATAAGCAGCCCCAGACACTGCGTAATTTATCAATTATTAGCCCTACAGGGCTTGGCGATCGCGGTATTAGTCCGCTGGCGCAAGAAGGTCTTGTGAAATGGGCATTATGCGGACACTGGGGACAATCGCCGCGTATTTCTGACCTTGCAGAACAAAATAAAATTGTTGCCTATAACTATCCACAAGGTGTGCTCACCCAAACATTGCGCGCCACCGCTGCCCACCAGCCGGGGATTATTAGCGATATTGGTATCGGCACATTTGTCGACCCTCGCCAACAAGGCGGAAAACTTAATGAAGTGACCAACGAAGACCTGATTAAAATGGTCGAGTTTGATAATAAAGAATATCTCTATTACAAAGCGATTGCGCCGAATATCGCCTTTATTCGCGCCACCACCTGCGACAGCGAAGGCTATACCACCTTTGAAGATGAAGTGATGTATCTCGACGCATTGGTTATTGCCCAGGCGGTGCACAATAACGGCGGTATCGTGATGATGCAGGTGCAGAAGATGGTTAAGAAAGCCACGCTGCATCCCAAATCTGTCCGTATTCCGGGCTATCTGGTGGATATCGTTGTTGTCGATCCCGATCAAACTCAGCTTTATGGCGGCGCACCGGTTAATCGCTTTATTTCTGGTGACTTCACGCTTGATGACAGCACCAAACTTAGCCTGCCCCTTAACCAACGTACACCATCCGGTAAATAAAAAAGTTTTTGTTAAGGAAAGATATTATTCAGCGATTAACCCAGCGTTATTGCGAAATCATGGAATAAGTTTCGTATGCGGGAATAGCGTAAGCCCGGCGACAGGACGCCGCCGGGTATTTATTTTACTTTTTCAGTTCAGCCAGACTTAACCATGTTTGCACCACGGTATCCGGGTTCAGGGACAAGCTATCGATCCCTTCCTCCATCAACCATGCAGCAAAGTCCTCGTGGTCAGACGGGCCCTGACCGCAAATCCCGACATATTTGCCCTGTTTCTTCGCAGCACGGATCGCCATTGATAACAGTGCTTTCACGGCGTCATTGCGCTCATCGAACAGTTCAGAAACTACGCCGGAGTCACGATCCAGACCGAGCGCCAACTGTGTCATATCGTTTGAGCCGATAGAAAAACCATCGAAATATTCGAGGAACTGTTCAGCGAGCAAGGCGTTGGACGGAATTTCACACATCATGATGATCTTCAGCCCGTTCTCACCACGTTTCAGCCCCTGACGCGCCAGTTCTTCAACCACCGCTTTCGCCTGCTCAACGGTACGCACGAACGGGATCATGATCTCAACGTTGGTTAACCCCATGTCGTTGCGCACACGTTTCACCGCTTCACACTCCAGCGCGAAGCAGTCGCGGAAACTTTCGGAAACGTAGCGCCCCGCGCCACGGAAGCCAAGCATCGGGTTCTCTTCATGCGGCTCGTAACGCTCGCCGCCCACCAGGTTGGCGTATTCGTTAGATTTAAAGTCCGAGAGACGAACAATGACGCGCTTCGGATAAAACGCAGCGCCCAGCGTCGCGATCCCTTCGGTCAGACGACCAACATAAAATTCACGCGGAGAATCAAAACCTTTCATCATCTCGCGGATTTCGTTTTGCAACTGCGGTTCCTGGTCGTCAAACTCGAGCAGTGCGCGCGGGTGAACGCCAATCATGCGGTTGATGATAAATTCCAGACGCGCCAGACCCACGCCTTCGTTTGGCAGGCAGGCGAAGTCAAACGCACGATCCGGGTTACCGACGTTCATCATCACTTTCAGCGGCAGATCCGGCATGGTTTCCACGCTGGAGCTTTTCACGCTGAATTCCAGCAGTTCGGCATAAACGTAACCGGTGTCGCCTTCGGCACAGGAAACGGTAACCTTCTCACCGTCTTTCATCCGTTCGGTTGCATCACCACAGCCGACTACCGCCGGAATACCCAGTTCACGAGCGATGATCGCCGCGTGACAGGTACGCCCACCACGGTTAGTGACGATGGCCGACGCTTTCTTCATGATCGGTTCCCAGTCCGGGTCGGTCATGTCGGTGACCAGCACATCACCTGGTTCGATGCGGTTCATTTCGCTGATGTCATGAATGACTTTCACCGGGCCTGCGCCAATGCGATGGCCGATAGCACGGCCTTCTGCGATAATCTTGCCCTGTGAATGCAGGGTATAACGTTCCGTGACCTGGCCGCGTGAACGCACGGTTTCTGGACGCGCCTGCACAATGAACAATTTGCCGGTGTGACCATCTTTTGCCCACTCAATGTCCATCGGGCGACCGTAGTGTTTCTCAATTTGTACGGCCTGTTTTGCCAGTTCCTGCACTTCTTCGTTGGTCAGCGAGAAGATGTCACGCTGTTCCTGTGGCACATCTTCAATTTTAACCTGTTTGCCATGTTCCTGAGTCGGCGCGTAGACCATGCGGATTTTTTTCGACCCCATCGTGCGGCGCACGATAGCCGGACGATTCGCCGCCAGCGTTGGTTTATGCACGTAAAATTCATCCGGGTTAACCGCGCCCTGCACCACCATTTCACCGAGGCCCCATGCGGAAGTGATAAACACCACCTGGTCGAAACCGGATTCGGTATCAATGGAGAACATCACGCCAGAGGATGCGAGGTCGGAACGCACCATCCGCTGAACACCGGCGGAGAGCGCCACGCCACGGTGATCGTACCCCTGGTGAACGCGATAAGAGATAGCGCGATCATTAAACAGGGACGCAAAGACATGTTTCACAGCTACGAGGACGGCGTCAAACCCCTGAACGTTAAGGAAAGTTTCCTGCTGACCGGCAAAGGAGGCATCCGGCATGTCTTCTGCGGTGGCGGAGGAACGCACTGCAAAAGAGGCGTTTTCGTCATCGGCAGAAAGCTGGGCATAGGCTTCGCGGATGGCATTTTCCAGCTCAGGCTGGAAGGGAGTGTCGATAATCCACTGGCGGATTTGCGCGCCTGCTTTCGCAAGCTGGGTAACATCGTCAATATCCGTTTTATCCAGCAGTTCATAAATGCGCTGGTTTACGCCGCTTTGATCCAGAAACTGGTTAAACGCATCGGCGGTTGTGGCAAAACCATTCGGAACGGAAACACCCATTCCGGAAAGGTTAGTAATCATTTCACCCAGGGAGGCATTTTTGCCCCCAACCCTGTCTACATCATTCATGCCGAGTTGGTTATACCAAAGCACCAGCGGTGACGAGCCATTGTTGGACATCGAACAATCCTTTTGTGATAAATGAACGGTTTGAGAAACACATTTCTGCGCATTTATCTTTGCATATTTAACCGGATGAAAAAAACGGTGAATCGTTCAAGCAAATATATTTTTTTGCTTTTTAAGACTGCTCCCAGCGTTGCGCAAATCCACTATCTTCGATAATTCCCACATAAACCATCGGTATAAACGAAACCATAAAAATGAAATGCTATTTTCATAAAAAATAAAATTGAAGGTTCATTTTATAAACCAGTCATAACGTTCTACGCTTCTGTGCATTTTTAATTTATGCTTTCATAGAATTATGTCTGCATCTCGGGAAGAACAAAATGGATAATGCTGTTGATCGCCACGTTTTTTATATTTCTGATGGTACGGCAATTACTGCGGAGGTATTAGGTCACGCAGTCATGTCGCAATTTCCCGTTACTATCAGCAGCATTACGCTGCCGTTTGTCGAAAATGAGAGCCGTGCACGGGCGGTGAAAGATCAGATCGACGCGATTTACCAGCAGACGGGCGTGCGCCCGCTGGTCTTTTACTCCATTGTGTTACCGGAGATTCGCAACATCATTTTGCAAAGCGAAGGGTTTTGTCAGGATATTGTTCAGGCGCTGGTTGCTCCGCTACAACAAGAGATGAAGCTGGACCCGACACCAATTGCTCACCGTACCCACGGCCTGAACCCTAATAATCTTAATAAATATGATGCGCGCATTGCGGCGATTGATTACACCCTCGCCCATGATGACGGCATTTCGTTGCGCAATCTGGATCAGGCGCAAGTGATCCTGCTCGGCGTCTCTCGCTGTGGTAAAACACCTACCAGCCTTTACCTCGCGATGCAGTTTGGCATTCGCGCAGCAAACTACCCCTTTATTGCCGATGATATGGACAACCTGGTCCTGCCTGCGTCGCTCAAACCACTTCAGCATAAGTTGTTCGGCCTGACTATTGACCCGGAGCGGCTGGCAGCCATTCGCGAAGAACGTAGAGAGAACAGCCGCTATGCCTCGTTGCGTCAGTGCCGGATGGAAGTCGCAGAAGTGGAAGCGTTGTACCGTAAAAATCAGATCCCGTGGATCAACAGTACCAATTATTCGGTAGAAGAGATTGCCACCAAAATCCTTGATATCATGGGACTTAGTCGGAGAATGTACTAGAAAACTAGTATAGAAGTTCGTTTTTTTGTTACTATGCCGTCAATTGCGCGAGGTGTTGCCTGCCTCGCACTTGAAATCAGCAGGGATTGGTTTATCGTGATGCGCATCACTTCCTGGCAACCCTGCCGTTGAAGCAACAAATTTCTGAGACTTGTAATGAACAGAACTGACGAACTCCGTACTGCGCGTATCGAGAGTCTGGTAACGCCCGCTGAACTCGCGCTGCGGTATCCCGTAACGCCTGGCGTTGCCAGCCATGTAATTGATTCCCGGCGCAGAATTGAAAAAATATTGAATGGTGAAGACAAGCGACTGTTGGTCGTTATTGGTCCCTGTTCGATCCACGATCTTACCGCTGCAATGGAGTACGCCACCCGTCTGCAGACGCTGCGTAATCAGTACCAGTCACGGCTGGAAATCGTAATGCGCACTTATTTTGAAAAACCGCGCACCGTTGTCGGCTGGAAAGGATTAATTTCCGACCCGGATTTAAACGGCAGCTATCGCGTAAATCACGGCCTCGAACTGGCGCGCAAGTTACTGTTGCAGGTGAATGAACTGGGTGTGCCCACTGCCACTGAGTTTCTCGATATGGTGACCGGTCAGTTTATTGCCGATCTGATTAGCTGGGGGGCGATTGGCGCACGCACAACCGAAAGCCAGATCCACCGTGAAATGGCTTCAGCTCTCTCCTGCCCGGTAGGTTTTAAAAATGGCACTGATGGCAACACGCGGATTGCCGTAGATGCAATCCGTGCTGCCCGCGCCAGCCATATGTTCCTCTCGCCAGACAAAAACGGCCAGATGACCATTTACCAGACCAGCGGCAACCCGTATGGCCACATTATTATGCGTGGCGGCAAAAAACCGAATTACCATGCCGATGATATCGCCGCCGCCTGCGATACATTGCACGAGTTTGATTTACCAGAACATCTGGTGGTGGATTTCAGCCACGGCAATTGCCAGAAGCAGCATCGTCGCCAGTTAGAAGTCTGTGAAGATATTTGTCAGCAAATCCGCAATGGCTCTACGGCGATTGCCGGCATTATGGCGGAAAGTTTCCTGCGCGAAGGTACGCAAAAAATTGTCAGCGGTCAGCCGCTCACCTATGGCCAATCCATTACCGACCCGTGTTTAGGCTGGGAAGATACCGAACACCTGATCGAAAAACTCGCCTCTGCGGTAGATACCCGCTTCTGAATGCGTGCCCATTCCGTCGGGAATGGGCATTTCTGCTCAACCTGTTGTCTTCTCAACGAATTATTACTTGCCCTGACGCAATATTATATTGATAATAAGAATCATTGTTATATCAATTATTATTAATTTTTATGAGCTATACGGATAGCAGCAGACTCACGCCTAAAACGGATGCAAATCAGAAGGCTCCTTCTCCACAGCCCATTCGGCGGATTGCCAGCCAGACACTGCTAGGTCCGGATGGCAAGCTCATCATTGATCATGACGGACAAGAATATCTGCTACGTAAAACACAGGCAGGCAAACTGTTGCTGACCAAGTAGCGTTTAACTTGAACAACTGACTTCCAGCCGTTTGCCCCAGTCCGGTGGACGGCTGACATAATCATCATCTCTGTCGCTGAAAGGATTTCGCAACGCCTCATGCAGGCGATGTAACTCCGTCATATCGCCTTGTTCTGCCGCCTCGATGGCCCGTTGTGCCAGCCAGTTACGCAACACCAGCGCCGGATTGACGCTCTGCATAAGTTGCTGACGTTCGCTGTCGGTGACTTCATCTTGCTGCAAACGCGCCCGATAACGCGCAAACCAGTTATCAAACGCCGCACGATCAATAAATTCATCACGCAGTGGTGATGCCGCGCTGTGCTGCCCGGTCAGACTCAACATGCGGAATGTGCGGGTATAATCGCTGCGCTCTCGCGCCATCAGGCTGAATAATTCACTCAGCAAAACGTTATCCTCTTTTTGCTCCGTCATGAAGCCCAGTTTTCGGCGCATCCGTTGCCCATATTGGCTCAACAAAACCTGCTGATAGCTGTCCAGTGCCTCATTCAACGCATCCACAGAAATAAATGGCGATAATGTCTGTGCCAGACGCTGTAAATTCCACAACGCGACGGCAGGTTGATTATCAAAACTGTAACGCCCTTGATGATCCGAGTGATTACAGATAAAGCCCGGTTCGTAATCATCAAGAAAACCAAACGGTCCGTAATCGAGCGTCAATCCGAGAATTGACATATTGTCAGTGTTCATCACGCCATGTGCAAAGCCGACTGTCTGCCAGTTAGCAATTAACGACGCGGTACGTGCAACAACATCGGTAAACCAGAGACGGTATTTGTTCTCATCATCCTGAAGGTGCGGCCAGTAATGACGAATGGCAAAATCAGCCAACTGGCGAACTTTTTCCGGCTCGCGGCGATAATAAAAGTGCTCGAAGTGGCCAAATCGTAAGTGACTGCGCGCCACACGCATCAGCATCGCGCCCGATTCCACCGTTTCCCGATAAACCGGCGTATCGCTGGTGACAATACTTAAAGCGCGCGTCGTTGGAATGCCCAGGTAATGCATCGCCTCGCTGGCGAGGCTTTCGCGAATCGTAGAGCGTAATACCGCCCGTCCATCGCCCATTCGCGAATAAGGCGTCAGCCCCGCACCTTTCAAATGCCAGTCCATTGTGGTGCCATCGGCAAGCTGTTGCTCACCAAGTAGAATGCCGCGCCCGTCACCCAACTGGCCCGCCCAGACGCCAAACTGATGACCACTGTAGACCTGCGCCAGTGGTGACATGCCCGGTAGTAATGTTTCTCCTCCCCAGACGCCCGCGCCACTTTCAAACAGCGACGATGGAATACCCAGCGTATTAGCCAGTTCGGCGTTATACCAGATCAGCCGGGCATTATTTAAAGGCGTGGGGGAAAGTGATGTATAAGTTGCAGGTAATTCATCACGCCAGCGAGTAATAAAAGACAGGGTCATAGATCCTCCTGTCTGATAGTGTAGACGGTAACCCTCGTCTTAAACACCAGCAAACAAAGGGGTTATCGCTGAACCAGAGTTGTTACCTTGCTTACGGGAACGGCTGGCCATAAGCTTCCTTGTAGGGCATGGAAACCATACGGCGTTATTTTCGCCAACATTCCTGAGGTATCAATACCCGCCGCAATGATATAGTTGCAACAGGGTGATATTTGCGCATGAATAGCACGAATAAATGGCGCGAAGGATGTATTAGCTATTTGTTGCTGAACAAAGCCTTTATCCAACATAACTCGGGTGAAAAGACCATCAAATATCGCTTTCATGGTACTGTTTCCCGCACCTAAATTTCCCAATACCAATGGAAAAATTTGCGATAAGTGCAAAAGGTTGTAATTATCTTTCCCCTCATTAAGCTGTGGATAATTTTCATTAATCCGCAATTCAACAAAGGGAATTTTTAATAGTTGGGCTGCGTAATTATTATCAATTAATAATAACCTTGCCACTTGCGGTGTCAAATTAACCCATGCAAAGAGTTTGTGTCGAATAAAAAAATGTTGGCATGATTTAAGTAATTCCAACTGCTCGACAAATAACTGCCAATGCTGCTCCTCGGAAAGTTGCGCCATAACCCGCGTCGTCGGGATGCGAACCGTACCGTCTTCACTGGAGAAATGGGTTATTAATTCAATCCCAACAAGATTTTGCTGACTATCTCTTATCGGCAGAAAATAGCAATCAGAATGATAAACATTCTCCAGTAGAACCTTCATGGTAACCACCCTTCTCCAGGAATGTTTTTGCAATTCCGGCTAAAAAAGATGAGACCATAAGGCATAAAAAATACAGATCGGATAACTTTCATTTTTTCCTTGTTAACCACTTTTTCAGGGGTCCCTTTTAAGATTATCCTAATTATAAACGAATATTCCATTTACGGAATTTTTGTCTGAAAAATACTACTTTATTCAGAAGTAAAAGGACGGCGATGTATCATCACCGTCCTTTTTGACATACTAGATCCGTCTTGCTTGCCAGAAATTTTTCTGCCAGTAGACATTATCAAGGGAAGAGCGCATCACCCCTTTGCTGGTAGAAGCATGAATAAATTGGTTGTTGGTATCATAAATACCCACATGTAAACCATTTTGCCCGGAGCCAGTTTTGAAAAAAACCAGATCGCCTGGCAGCAACTCTTCTTTATCAATTTGAGTACCGATAGAGGCCTGCTGCTTTGTTTCACGCGGCAACTGCAAATCGAAACGATCGCGCATCGTTACGACCACAAAGCCTGAGCAGTCCACCCCACGACGACTCATGCCGCCATAACGATAAGGTGTGCCATGCCAGCTTTGTAGTTGATCGTTCAAACCGGCAATGACGGTAATAGAGTCAGAAAGTCTGGCATTTGGCGGCGGCGCTTTGTGATGGCTACACCCAACCAGAAACAGTGCTGTGATTAAAATAAGGCAGAAACGCATTCCGTACGAATCCTCTGTTTTTTATTCTTGCATTAATTTAGCGTCGAAATTACCCGATTTTCAAGATGCTATTGCTATCAGGCAGTCGAAATCAGCATTCTGTGTCCTTCAATGTCCAGACGGCGGAAATTCATCCCGTAAGCCTGGGCCAGGTTCGGCGGCGTCAAAACTTCATCCCGGCGTCCACTGGCTAACAGTTTCCCTTGTTTAAGTAACCAAGCCCGATGCGCGTGACGCAATGTGTGATTGAGATCGTGACTGCTCATCACTATCGCCAGTCCTTGCTGGCACAGCGCGCTCAGAATTTTGTCTAACGCACTTTGCTGGGCAACATCAAGGCTGTTCATGGGTTCATCGAGAAGCAGCAATTGACCATCAGGATTGGCTTGCGGCGTGATTTGCAGTACCACCGCAGCAAGACGCACTCGTTGCCATTCACCGCCGGAAAGTTGATTAGTGTTACGTCCGAGCTTGTCATCAAGGGCCAGCGCCCCGGCAACATCATTTAGCAGGTCAGTACGCGTTTTATCATGCTGATGCATGGTCAGGTAATGCCATACCGGCATAGCAAATGGCGGCGTTTGTTGCTGCGAAAGGTAAGCACGATGCAGCGCGAGCTTCGCCGCGGACCATGCTTCCAGTGGCTGGCCAGCAAACTGAATGTTTCCCATACCGCTGGTCATTCCGGCCATCCGCGCCAGCAACGTACTCTTGCCTGCGCCGTTCGGCCCCACCAGATGCAGGATCTCCCCTGCCCGGACTTCGCCAGAAAGCGGCCCCAGGCGGGTTGATTCCGCAACATCCTGTAACTGCATCACAATAGACATTATTTCGCCAACGCCAGTTTAATGCTTTCCATCACAATAGGATCTTCCGGCGTCATATCCGGGGAAAAACGCTGGATAACCTTACCATCCCTGCCCACTAAGAATTTTTCAAAATTCCATAAAATATCATCAGGATACAGTGGTGCCCGCCCCTTACTGGCCAGGCGCGTATAGAATCCGCTTTCTTCCGGCGCAACGGCGGTCGGCGCTGCGGCAATCAATTTTTGGTACAGCGGATGACGACCTTCGCCATTAACTTCAACCTTACTGAACATCGGGAACGTCACACCCCAGGTCGTTGTACAGTAAGTTTTAATTTCTTCATCGCTGCCCGGCTCTTGCTCAAGAAACTGGTTGCACGGAAATCCCAATACTATAAAACCACGATCGGCCCAAGCTTTCTGAATGTTCTCTAACTGTTCATATTGCGGCGTTAAGCCACACTTTGAGGCGACATTGACAATCAGTAGCACATTACCGGCATATTTCTCCAGCGTGGTCACTTCACCGTCAATCGTCTTCACTACGGTGGTCAGTATGGAATCTTGCATCGTGTCTCCTGGATGAGGTCAGTAAAAATCTTAGCTTTTAATCATAGACCGTCTTTTGCGGCTAACGCCCTGCTTTTAACAATAACCAGATAAACACCGGCGCTCCCAGGGTTGCGGTGACCACACCAATGGGCAACTCGGCGGAAACCAGCGCCAGGCGAGCGACAATATCAGCGAGAAGCAATGCGGTAGCTCCCGCCAACGCACAGCCGGGAAGCAATACACGATGATCGGTTAACCCGCACAGCCGCAGAATATGCGGGATCACCAACCCAATAAATCCGATAGCACCAGCAAGCGCCACACTGACGCCGACCATCCAGCCGGTCGCGGCCACCAGCACATTGCGCCAGAACCACAGAGGCAAACCTAACTGTCGCGCCGGGATCTCACCAAGCGCTAACATATTCATCGGTCTGGACTGGCAGCAGACCCACAGCAGCACGGGAATCAACGCCAGCATCAACCAACTTTGCCGCCACTCAACGCCGCCAAAGCCGCCCATCATCCAATACATCAACTGCCGTAAATCAACAGAAGTGGAAAAGTAGATGGCCCACGTCATTAATGCACTACAGATAATCCCTAATGCAACCCCCGCCAGCAATAATCGGCTGGTCGAAAGATGACGACGAGCAAAACGTAAGAGAATTAAAGTGATAATGAGCGCACCAGCAATAGCACAAAGTCCCAGCGCCCACTCAGGTAATTGCCCTTGCCCCAGCAATACAGCAGCAATAAGCCCCACACCTGCACCGTTAGAGACGCCGAGTAGCCCGGGTTCTGCCAATGGGTTTTCAAATAACGCCTGCATCACTGCACCGGACAATGCCAGCGCCGCTCCAACCAATAGCACAGCCAGCGTGCGCGGAAGACGTATTTGCCAGATAAAAAGCTCGCCTCGGGGGGTAAACCAGTCATCTGGCGAGATCCATTGTTCACCAGCACAAAGGCTTAAAAGAAGCGCCAGCAGCATTAATGCTGACAAGGTAAATAACCAGCGTACATTTTGTCGCTGTTGTTGGCGGGCAAGTGTCAGCATGATATCCGTTCAGCTTCAGAATAATGCTGTTGATTTTACGGTGACTCTGCGGGAGTGAAAAGAAAAAAGGCCGCAGAGCGGCCTTTTTAGTTAGATCAGATTACTCGTCTTTGGGCGAAGCGTTTTCGACCCGGCTTTTTAACTTCTGCCCTGGTCTGAAGGTCACCACGCGCCGTGCTGTAATGGGAATATCTTCGCCCGTTTTCGGGTTACGTCCCGGACGTTGATTCTTATCACGCAGATCGAAGTTACCAAAGCCAGAGAGTTTTACCTGCTCGCCGTTTTCCAGAGCGCGACGGATCTCTTCGAAAAACAGTTCAACCAGTTCTTTGGCATCCCGCTTGCTAAGCCCAAGCTTATCAAACAGATATTCTGACATTTCAGCTTTTGTAAGCGCCATAGGTTCAATCCCTCAATGATGCCTGGAATCGCTCTTTTAATGCCTCTACACATTTGGCGACGGTAGCGGCAATCTCCTCTTCTTCGAGTGTACGGCTGGTATCTTGCAGGATCAGGCTTATGGCGAGGCTCTTATACCCCTCCGCAACACCCTTACCGCGGTACACGTCAAATAAGTTTACGCCAACTACCTGATTTACGCCAACTTTCTTACATTCGGATAAAATATCCGCAGCGGGAACGTTTTCTGCGACCACAACCGCGATGTCGCGACGGTTCGCCGGGAAGCGAGAAATCTCGCGCGCTTGAGGCACCACGCGGTCTGCGAGCTTGCCCCACTCCAGTTCGAACACCAGAGTGCGACCGTTGAGATCCAGTTTACGTTCCAGTTCAGGATGAACAACCCCAACAAAACCAATGCGTTCACCTTTCAGATAAATCGCTGCGGATTGTCCAGGATGCAGCGCCGGATTCGCTTCTGCACGGAACTCAACCTCATTCAGTTTACCAGTCAGGTCGAGAACGGATTCCAGATCACCTTTCAAATCATAGAAATCAACGGTCTCTTTTGCCAGGTTCCAGTGCTCTTCATAACGGTTACCGCAAATAACACCAGCTAACATCAGATCCTGACGAATGCCCAATGGTGCCTGGGTGTCCGGAACAAAACGCAGGCCACTTTCGAAAATACGCACACGGTTTTGCTGACGGTTCTGGTTGTACACTACCGTTGCCAGCAGGCCAGTCCACAAAGAAAGGCGCATTGCTGACATTTCAACCGAGATCGGACTTGGCAGCAGTAACGCTTCTGCACCCGGGTGGATCATCTGCTGAACTTTCGGATCCACGAAGCTGTAGGTGATCACTTCCTGATAGCCTTTGTCGTTGAGAAGCGTTTTCACACGCTTGAGCGACAGGTCAGCTTCGCGGTGAGTGCCCATAATCAGGCTCGCCTGCACCGGCTCGTCCGGAATGTTGTTGTAGCCATAAACACGAGCGACTTCTTCGACCAGATCCTCTTCAATCTCCATGTCGAAACGCCAGCTCGGCGCAACTGCCTGCCACTCGTCCTTACCTTCGGTCACTTTGCAGCCGAGGCGACGCAGAATGTCGGTAACCTGCTCATCGGCAATATGATGGCCGATCAGGCGATCCAGTTTGCTGCGACGTAAAGTGATAGTCGCACGCTTCGGCAGCGTTGCTTCGTTGGTGATATCGATAACCGGACCTGCTTCACCGCCGCAAATGTCAATCAGCAGACGAGTCGCACGTTCCATTGCTTTATGCTGCAGTGCCGGATCAACACCACGCTCGTAACGGTGAGACGCATCGGTATGCAGGCCATGACGACGAGCACGACCGGTGATAGACAGCGGGCTGAAGAAAGCGCATTCCAGCAAAACGTTTTGCGTTTCTTCATTTACGCCAGAATGTTCGCCGCCGAAGATGCCACCCATTGCCAGTGCCTTGTTGTGGTCAGCAATAACCAGAGTGTCAGCATTCAGCTTCGCTTCAGTGCCATCGAGCAACACCAGCGTTTCACCCTCTTTCGCCATCCGCACCACAATACCGCCTTCAATGCGATCTTTATCGAAAGCGTGCATCGGTTGACCCAGTTCAAGGAGCACGTAGTTGGTCACGTCAACGACCGCATCGATAGAACGAATGCCGCAGCGACGCAGTTTTTCTTTCATCCACAGCGGAGTTGGGGCTTTAACGTTAATGCCTTTTACGACGCGACCAAGATAACGTGGGCAGGCTTCAGGCGCTTCTACTGCAATCGGCAACGTATCGTCAATGGTTGCACCAACCGGAATGATTTCCGGTTCAACCAGCGGCAACTGGTTCAGCACAGCAACGTCGCGCGCAACACCAATGATGCCTAAACAGTCGGCACGGTTTGGCGTAACGCTGATTTCGATAGTGTTATCATCGAGTTTCAGGTATTCACGAATGTCAGTACCAATCGGCGCATCCGCTGGCAGTTCAATAATGCCGTTATGATCGTCAGAAATGCCCAGCTCGGAGAAAGAGCACAGCATCCCTTCAGACGGTTCGCCACGCAGTTTCGCCGCTTTAATTTTAAAATCACCCGGCAGAACAGCACCAATGGTCGCTACCGCCACACGCAGGCCCTGACGGCAGTTTGGTGCGCCACAGACAATATCCAGCAGGCGATCACCACCAACGTTGACTTTCGTCACTCGCAGTTTGTCAGCGTTTGGATGCTGTGCGCACTCAACTACTTCACCAACAACCACGCCATGGAAGCTACCGGCAACCGGTTCTACACCGTCAACTTCCAGACCCGCCATAGTGATTTGATTCGCCAGCGCATCGCTATCAATCGCTGGGTTCACCCATTCGCGTAACCACAGTTCACTGAATTTCATAATCTATTCCTGCCTTATTTAAACTGTTTGAGGAAACGCAGATCGTTTTCGAAGAATGAACGCAGGTCGGTGACGCCGTAACGCAACATAGTCAGGCGCTCCATCCCCATCCCAAAGGCAAAACCGGAGTAAACTTCCGGGTCGATACCGACGTTACGCAGCACATTTGGATGCACCATGCCGCAACCCAGCACTTCCAACCATTTGCCGTTTTTACCCATAACGTCCACTTCTGCAGACGGTTCGGTGAACGGGAAGTAGGAAGGACGGAAGCGGATCTGCAAATCTTCTTCAAAGAAGTTACGCAGGAAGTCGTGCAGTGTGCCTTTCAGGTTGGTAAAGCTGATGTTGGTGTCAACAATCAGGCCTTCCATCTGATGGAACATCGGTGTGTGAGTCTGGTCGTAGTCGTTACGATAAACACGGCCAGGTGCGATGATACGAATCGGTGGCTGCTGGGCTTTCATGGTGCGGATCTGTACGCCAGACGTCTGGGTACGCAGCAGGCGAGTAGCATCAAACCAGAAAGTGTCGTGGTCAGCGCGCGCCGGGTGGTGACCTGGAATGTTCAGAGCATCAAAGTTATGATAATCGTCTTCGATTTCCGGCCCGGTAGCCACGGTAAAGCCAAGCTCACCGAAGAAACTTTCGATACGGTCGATAGTACGGGTCACCGGATGCAGACCGCCGTTTTCAATACGACGCCCCGGCAAGGAGACATCAATAGTTTCTGCTGCCAGACGCGCATTCAACGCCGCGCTTTCCAGCTCGGCTTTACGCGCATTCAGCGCCTGCTGCACCTGCTCTTTTGCTTCGTTGATAACCGCACCGGCTGCCGGACGCTCTTCTGGCGGCAGCTCACGCAGGGTCGTCATCTGAAGGGTCAAGTGCCCTTTTTTACCCAAATATTCGACGCGCACATTGTCTAACGCGGCAACATCTGACGCCTGGCTAATGGCCGCCTTCGCACTGGCAACCAGTTCTGCGAGATGTGACATGGTTTTCCTCATTGTGTCGGTGGTGACACTGGTTCGTTGGACTTAGAGCCTATCCCATCAGGCTATTTTACTTGCCATTTTGTCCCGGACAGTGCTCGAAATCCTCACGTACTTAAGTACGCTCCGGTTTCTCCGCGCTGGCCATGTCCAAACTGACTGCGACAATTACGCCTATTACGCCTGATGAGACAGGCTTTTTATTTTTCAGAACGCGCATACAAAAAAAGCCTCCACTGGGAGGCTTTCAGGCGCTGTTTTCCGTTTCTCTTCTCACGCGCTAGCCTCCTGGAGTCAGGTGCTAAAGTAAAAAAAGAAGCGGAAAATAGCAGCATTCATTGCTTGCGTTACCTTTTGGAACTTTTCAAAAGACCTTTATTGAAAAGGCTACGACGATAAAAGTCAATGTTCTGATAGTGTTGAAACGAAAAGAGGGAGACAAGCTCCCTCTTTCAACTGGCTTATGCCAGAGCTGCTTTCGCTTTTTCAACCAGAGCGGTGAACGCTACTTTGTCGAATACTGCGATGTCAGCCAGGATCTTACGGTCGATTTCAACAGAGGCTTTTTTCAGGCCATTGATGAATTTGCTGTAAGAAATACCGTTCTGACGTGCTGCTGCGTTGATACGCGCAATCCACAGTTGACGGAACTGACGCTTACGTTGACGACGGTCACGGTAAGCATACTGACCAGCCTTGATAACAGCCTGGAAGGCAACGCGGTATACGCGAGAACGCGCACCGTAGTAGCCTTTAGCTTGTTTCAAAATTTTCTTGTGACGTGCGCGTGCAATAACACCACGTTTTACGCGAGCCATATGTGCTCTCCTGTATCTATTCTAATTAAAAAGTTAAAAAACGTTAACGGCTTATGCGTACGGCAGGCACGCGATTACCAGGCCCAGATCGCCTTTAGAAACCATGGCTTTCGGACGCAGGTGACGTTTACGTTTGGTCGCTTTTTTGGTCAGAATGTGACGCAGGTTAGCGTGCTTGTGCTTAAAACCACCTTTACCGGTTTTTTTGAAGCGCTTAGCAGCACCGCGTACGGTCTTAATTTTTGGCATTTTAATAACTTCCACTTCGCATTGTTGATAAACAGAAACAAAGACGAATCACCCTGTGAGCCGAGGCCCACAGGAATGATTACTTGATGGCCTTACTGTTTCTTCTTAGGAGCGAGCACCATGATCATCTGGCGGCCTTCGATCTTCGTTGGGAAGGATTCGACCACTGCCAGTTCTTGCAAATCGTCTTTCACGCGATTAAGCACTTCCATACCGATTTGCTGGTGCGCCATCTCACGACCGCGGAAACGCAGTGTGATTTTGGCTTTATCACCCTCTTCCAGAAAGCGAATCAGGCTGCGGAGTTTTACCTGATAGTCGCCTTCATCTGTACCAGGACGGAATTTAATTTCCTTAACCTGGATAACTTTTTGCTTTTTCTTCTGTTCCTTAGAAGACTTGCTCTTTTCATAGAGGAATTTGCCGTAATCCATGATACGACAAACCGGCGGCTCGGCGTTAGGGCTGATCTCGACTAAGTCTACTCCGGCTTCTTCAGCTTTCTCCAGAGCTTCTCTCAGACTCACAATACCAAGCTGCTCGCCTTCCAGACCTGTTAAGCGAACTTCCTGGGCGCGAATTTCGCCATTAATACGGTTAGGGCGCGCCGTTTGAACTCGTTTTCCGCCTTTAATACCTTATTCCTCCAATTGTTTAAGACTGCGGCTGCGAATCTCTTGTTGCAGCTTCTCGATCACTTCATTTACGTCCATGCTTCCCAGGTCTTTACCACGGCGGGTGCGAACGGCAACTTTGCCAGATTCCACCTCTTTATCACCACAGACCAACATATACGGGACGCGACGCAAAGTGTGCTCGCGGATTTTAAAGCCAATCTTCTCATTTCTCAAGTCTGCTTTAACACGAATGCCCGCATTTGATAGTTTTTGCGTCAATTCGTTAACGTATTCAGACTGCGAATCAGTAATGTTCATGATAACAACCTGAACCGGCGCAAGCCAGGTCGGGAAGAAACCAGCGAACTCTTCGGTCAGGATACCGATGAAACGTTCCATAGACCCCAGAATTGCGCGGTGAATCATTACCGGAACCTTACGCTCGTTGTCTTCGCCCACATAGGAGGCGCTCAGACGAGACGGCAAGGAGAAGTCCAACTGTACCGTACCGCACTGCCATGCACGATCGAGGCAGTCATACAGGGTAAATTCAATTTTCGGACCGTAGAAAGCGCCTTCACCCAGTTGATATTCAAACGGGATGTTGTTTTCTTCCAGCGCAACTGCCAGGTCCGCCTCAGCACGATCCCACATTTCGTCGCTGCCAATACGTTTTTCAGGACGAGTGGAAAGTTTGACCACGATTTTCTCGAAGCCAAAAGTGCTGTACATATCATAGACTAAACGGATACATCCGTTAACTTCATCGCGAATTTGTTCTTCAGTACAGAAGATATGCGCGTCATCCTGGGTGAAACCACGTACACGCATCAGTCCATGCAGAGAACCTGACGGCTCGTTACGGTGGCAGCTACCGAACTCGGCCATACGCAGCGGCAGATCGCGATACGACTTCAGCCCCTGGTTGAAAATTTGTACGTGACCCGGGCAGTTCATCGGCTTAATGCAGTATTCACGGTTCTCTGAAGACGTGGTGAACATCGCATCTTTGTAGTTTTCCCAGTGTCCGGTTTTTTCCCACAGGACGCGGTCCATCATGAACGGACCTTTTACTTCCTGATACTGGTACTCTTTCAGTTTAGAACGTACGAACACTTCCAGTTCACGGAAGATTGTCCAGCCGTCGTTGTGCCAGAACACCATACCCGGCGCTTCTTCCTGCATATGGTACAGGTCAAGCTGCTTACCGATTTTACGGTGGTCGCGTTTCGCGGCTTCTTCCAGGCGCTGCAGGTAAGCGTTGAGGGCTTTTTTGTCTGCCCACGCAGTACCGTAAATACGCTGCAACATTTTGTTGTTGCTATCGCCGCGCCAGTAAGCCCCTGCCGTTTTCATCAGTTTGAAGTGATGGCAGAAACGCATGTTCGGTACGTGCGGACCGCGGCACATATCGACATATTCTTCATGAAAATAGAGACCCGGCAGGTCATCATGGGCAATATTTTCGTCCAGGATGGAGACTTTATAGCTCTCGCCGCGTTTAACAAACGTTTCACGCGCTTCGTGCCAGCTAACTTTCTTCTTAATGACGTCGTAGTTTTTCTCAGCAAGCTCATGCATCCGCTTCTCGAGTGCTTCGACATCTTCCTGGGTTAACGTGCGGTCAAGATCAACGTCATAATAGAAACCGTTGTCAATAACCGGGCCGATTGCCATTTTGGTATGCGGCCAAAGTTGTTTAATTGCGTGCCCTAACAGGTGCGCGCAGGAGTGACGAATGATCTCCAGACCTTCTTCGTCTTTAGCGGTAATGATCGCCAGTTTAGCGTCGTTTTCAATCAAATCGCACGCATCTACCAGTTCGCCATTAACGCGCCCTGCGATACAGGCTTTCGCCAGACCTGGACCAATGTCCAGCGCAACATCCATGGGGCTTACAGCGTGGTCGTAATGGCGTTGGCTGCCATCAGGAAGAGTAATAACAGGCATGTTATATCCTTATTTGCAGTGGTGACCCACACGAAAGATCACATACAAAGATTCATATGAAATTTACCAAAAAGGTTTGGGTTGATTCCCGCTTCACTCTGCGAAATATGTCACAGCATACCGGTTGGTGATGCCAGACCTACACCCACTTTCTGATAATACCGCCTGGCAGTTTACACGGTATTTGTTGTCGGGCAAAGCGACAATCACCATGATCGATATGATATAAATCAACACAGGCAACACCTGCCCATTTTGTTACACTCGATTATCGACTACTCGAAATACGCAGGAAAATCGCATGCCGACAAAACGTTTTGACAAAAAACACTGGAAGATGGTGGTGGTACTACTGGCTATCTGTGGCGCGATGCTGTTACTGCGTTGGGCAGCAATGATTTGGGGCTGAATGGTAAGACTCTATCCGCTAACGTAAAAGCCAGACCGCACGTCGCAGTCCGGCAGTAATAGTTACATTTTATATCCCAGCGATAACGTTGTTCGGCGGTCAGTATGTTCTGGGGCCGATTCAGGCGGTTCAGAGTTCCACGTGACGTTGTAAGCCACTTTAAGACCGAAATGCTCATTGATGGCAACATTCAGCGCACTTTCCGAGTTTAACGTCGTGTCTTCCGCGCCAAAGACGGAAACACCTTGGGTAAATTTAGCGTTGTCGGTCAACTGCCACGCATAAGCCCCGGAAGCATAACCCAGCGGCTGAGTTTCACTGGCATTGTCGGTATATTTGTCGTAACGCACGCCAGGACCGAATTCAAAGCGGAAACTGTGTACCGGACCATTCAAAAACTGGCGACCATAACCCGCAGTCAGCACATCGCGTTCGCGATAACCGTTATAACGGTCTGTCAGCCAACTAGCCTGACCAAATAAATAGTCATAGTCAGTTAAATTAAAACGGCTACGCCCGCCCACCGCATATTTTTCCGAAGAACGTTCATCATTAGAAGACGTATTGCTGGCGTTCCCCCACAGCGACCAGGCAGTAGTATACCCATACCAGGTCATAGTGGTATCAGCCGTTAGTGAAGAACTTTTCGTGTTACCTGATTGTGCAAGGTAACCTGCATTCAGATTACCTTCGAAAGGTTTTTTGGCGCTGGCAGGGTCGTCCATGACAGTAAAAACGGAATCATCGGCAGTTGCATTCAGAGACGCAAACATACCCCCCGCCAACATAACGATGGCAGGAACTGTCTTCAAAAGCTTCATTTATTAAAAGTCCGTACAACAAAAAAAGAGACCATCGCGGTCCCGGAAACTTTCTTGAGGATCAAAGAGTAGCGTCCCTGGAAAGGTAAAAAATTATAAAAAGGAGTGAAAAACTTAGCAATGACTTCTTATTTCATTTTTTGAATAAGCACATTGCGAAAACAGATATTTATTTATATATCTTTACCCGATTAATTTTATATAAATATCCAATAAATCATATTGTTAATTTCTTCACTTTCCACTGATTCAGTGCCAGACTGAAATCAGCCTATAGGAGGAAATGATGGTACGTATCTATACGTTGACACTTGCGCCTTCTCTCGATAGCGCAACAATTACCCCGCAAATTTATCCCGAAGGAAAACTGCGCTGTACCGCCCCGGTGTTTGAGCCTGGTGGCGGCGGTATTAACGTCGCCCGCGCCATTGCTCACCTTGGGGGTAGCGCCACGGCAATCTTCCCGGCTGGCGGCGCAACCGGCGAACATCTGGTTTCACTGCTGGCTGATGAAAATGTCCCGGTCGCCACTGTCGAAGCAAAAGACTGGACCCGCCAGAATCTGCACGTACATGTAGAATCTACGGGTGAGCAGTACCGATTTGTCATGCCTGGCGCGGCGTTAAGTGAAGATGAATTTCGTCAACTTGAAGAACAGGTTCTGGAAATTGAATCAGGGGCTATCCTGGTCATAAGCGGCAGTCTGCCCCCAGGTGTGAAGCTGGAAAAATTAACTCAACTTATCTCCGCTGCACAAAAACAAGGGATTCGTTGCATTGTCGACAGTTCCGGCGATGCACTAAGCGCGGCACTGGCCATTGGCAATATCGAACTGGTGAAACCTAACCAGAAAGAGCTCAGCGCACTGGTCAATCGCGAACTCACCCAGCCAGATGATGTGCGCAAAGCCGCGCAGGAAATCGTAAATAGTGGTAAGGCCAAACGGGTTGTTGTTTCTCTTGGCCCGCAAGGGGCGTTGGGAGTGGACAGCGAAAACTGCATTCAGGTAGTGCCGCCACCGGTGAAAAGCCAGAGTACCGTCGGTGCAGGTGACAGCATGGTCGGCGCGATGACGCTGAAGCTGGCGGAAAATGCCCCTCTTGAAGAAATGGTTCGTTTTGGCGTAGCCGCAGGTAGTGCCGCCACGCTCAATCAAGGAACTCGCCTGTGCTCCCATGACGATACGCAAAAAATTTACGCTTACCTTTCCCACTAATAGAGATATTCCCCCAACATTGGGGGAATCACCACAAACCTGTCGGCAACGCGTTTCTCCGACTATGCTAAAAAATCACGTGATAACAAAGAGGTGAATTATGGCCGGTGGCGACCTTGTCCGCTATGTCATTACCGTCATGTTGCATGAAGACACATTAACTGAAATTAATGAGTTAAATAACTTTCTGACACGCGACGGTTTTTTACTGACCATGACGGATGATGACGGAAATATCCATGAGCTGGGAACGAACACCTTTGGGCTTATTAGTACTCAAAATGAAGATGAAATAAGAGAGCTGGTTGCCGGGCTTACCCAAAGTGCAACCGGCAAATCCCCGGAAATCACAATCACCACCTGGGAGAAATGGTATAGCGACAGAAAATAAATGGTTTTTGGGCAATAATCAGTCTGTGGTGTGCGTTAGCTCGTGTTTTTTCACCGCATTCTTGCGCTAACTTTATGATCTGGCAGACAACATGGGAGAGACATCATGTGGCAGGCAATCAGTCGTCTTTTGAGCGAGCAGTTAGGTGAAGGCGAAATCGAACTGCGTAATGAACTGCCTGGCGGGGAAGTCCATGCCGCATGGCATTTGCGCTATGCTGGACGTGATTTTTTCGTCAAATGTGATGAAAGGGACCTGCTTTCCGGTTTTACCGCCGAAGCCGATCAACTGGAATTATTATCACGCAGTAAAACCGTTACTGTGCCCAGAGTCTGGGCTGTTGGCGCTGACCGGGACTACAGTTTTTTGGTGATGGACTATCTCCCGCCTCGCCCGTTGGATGCACATAACGCATTTATTTTAGGGCAGCAAGTTGCGCGCCTGCATCAATGGAGTGATCAGCCACAATTTGGCCTCGATTTCGATAACGCACTTTCGACTACTCCACAACCCAACACCTGGCAACGTCGCTGGGCAACGTTTTTTGCTGAACAACGTATTGGCTGGCAACTGGAACTGGCGGCAGAAAAAGGGATCGCCTTCGGCAATATCGACGCCATCGTCGAACACATTCAGCAACGTCTGGCCTCACATCAGCCGCAGCCGTCACTGTTACACGGTGATTTATGGTCCGGAAACTGTGCGCTGGGTCCGAATGGCCCGTACATCTTCGATCCCGCTTGTTACTGGGGTGACAGAGAGTGCGATCTGGCGATGTTGCCGCTGCACACTGAACAACCGCCGCAAATCTATGACGGCTATCAGTCAGTTTCACCGCTACCGGCAGATTTCCTCGAACGTCAACCAATTTACCAGCTCTACACGTTACTTAATCGTGCAAGGTTGTTTGGCGGGCAGCATTTGGTTATTGCTCAGCAGTCACTGGATAGATTATTAGCGGCGTGATGTGAGTTGATGATAATGGCCGCTTCGCGCGGCCTTTTGATTAAATAAACCCAAGCAGAGAAAAAAACACATACCCAGCAGCAATACAAATGACCGGCAGGATATAGAGTGAAAAAAACTGCAAGAAAATGGTATGGTGCGGAACAACAATGCGTGACTCAATCTGTTCACGCGTTAACCCCTCGTCTCCTTTAGCCTTCTCCAGAATGAGTTGATCCTCAACACCTTCACGTAAGAAACGCGCCTGGCGGCTCATACGGGCACCGGAATCTTGCAACGCAAGTCCAACAAATATCAGGATGAAAATCACCCAGAACATAATATTCACACCGCCATTAAAATTGGGCGTCGGTGAGTTGTACCAGAACAGATTCAAAAAAGGCGTATTCGCCTGCATCATATCGATCATGACATGGGTAAAGTCGAGCATGACCGCATTAATGCCTTCCTGATTTTCCTGCCGGGTATTCATAAATTTCAGCAAAGAAATCAGCGTAGAGATCAGTGCGGGTATAAAAATCACCCAACCGAAAATCCTTTTCAAAACAGCAATGCGTCCAGCTTGTTGATACGTCATGAGTTCTCCTTGATTAAGACGCGTCGATTCACTTAGTTTACCTGTAGATATCTGTTTTCGCCCATTCTTTAAAGGCGATATGATAGGCGCTTAATCATAAGCACTGCTTAATACCTTACACTTAATGCTCTAAAGGAGAGGTTGTAATGTCAACCCCGCGACAGATTCTTGCTGCAATTTTCGATATGGATGGATTACTTATCGACTCTGAACCTTTATGGGATCGAGCCGAACTGGATGTGATGGCAAGCCTGGGGGTGGACATCTCCCGTCGTAACGAGCTACCGGACACCTTAGGTTTACGCATCGATATGGTGGTTGATCTGTGGTACGCCCGGCAACCGTGGCGTGGGCCGGGTCGTCAGGAAGTGGTAGAACGGGTTATTGCTCGTGCCATTTCACTGGTTGAAGAGACTCGGCCATTACTGCCTGGTGTGCGTGAGGCCGTTGCGCTGTGCAAAGAACACGGTTTATTGGTTGGCCTGGCCTCTGCGTCGCCGTTACATATGCTGGAAAAAGTGCTGACCATGTTTGACTTACGTGACAGTTTCGATGTCCTCGCCTCCGCAGAAAAACTGCCTTACAGCAAACCGCACCCGCAAGTGTATCTCGATTGCGCAGCAAAGCTGGGTATTGATCCGCTGGCCTGCGTGGCGCTGGAAGATTCTGTAAACGGTATGATCGCCTCTAAAGCAGCCCGTATGCGTTCCATCGTCGTTCCTGCGCCAGAAGCGCAAAATGATCCACGTTTTGTGTTGGCAAACGTGAAGCTTTCATCTCTCACCGAACTCACCGCGGAAGACCTCCTCGGCTAATAAAAATCGGGCAGTGTCATCACTGCCCCTGGTTTTTTATCTGAATTTTTATTCAACTGGCGGATTTATCATCATTTTGTGATAAAGAGTTACACCGTCACCACTTCCGCGCACTGTATAAAAATCCTATACTGTACGTATCGACAGTTTAGTGAGTTTTATCATGACGGCGGAAGGTCACCTTCTTTTTTCTATTGCTTGCGCGGTATTTGCCAAAAATGCCGAACTAACGCCCGTGCTGGCACAGGGTGACTGGTGGCATATTGTCCCTTCCGCAATCTTAACGTGTCTGTTACCGGACATCGACCACCCAAAATCGTTTCTTGGGCAGCGATTAAAGTGGATATCAAAACCCATTGCCCGGGCATTTGGACACCGTGGATTTACCCACAGTCTGCTGGCGGTCTTTGCGTTGCTGGCGACCTTTTATCTTAAAGTTCCGGAAAGCTGGTTTATTCCGGCTGATGCTTTGCAAGGTATGGTGCTGGGTTATTTGAGCCATATCCTTGCCGATATGCTGACACCGGCTGGCGTTCCCCTCCTCTGGCCATGTCGCTGGCGCTTCCGCCTGCCAATTCTGGTGCCACAAAAGGGCAATCAACTGGAACGTTTTCTCTGCATGGCATTATTTGTCTGGTCGGTGTGGATGCCCCATTCATTGCCCGAAAACAGTGCCGTGCGTTGGTCATCGGAAATGATCAATACCTTGCAGATCCAGTTTCATCGCCTTATTAAGCATCAGGTTGAATATTAAAGCGGCAAAAACCGTCTTTCTGGAATAAGCAATTCCATTTGAATATAAGAGCCAGCTCACAGTTCTGTTAATCTTGCGACAACACTATGACTGTTACACAGTGATAGAAATAATAAGATCAGGAGAACGGGGATGAACTTTCCATTAATTGCGAACATCGTGGTGTTCGTTGTGCTGCTGTTTGCGTTGGCCCAGACTCGCCACAAACAGTGGAGTCTGGCAAAAAAAGTGCTGGTGGGTCTGGTGATGGGCGTGGTCTTTGGCCTTGCTCTACACACCATTTATGGTTCTGACAGCCAGGTACTTAAAGATTCTGTACAGTGGTTTAACATTGTCGGTAACGGCTATGTTCAGCTACTGCAAATGATCGTCATGCCGTTAGTATTCGCCTCTATTCTGAGCGCGGTTGCTCGCCTGCATAACGCATCTCAGTTAGGCAAAATCAGTTTTCTGACCATCGGTACGCTGCTGTTTACCACGCTGATTGCGGCGCTGGTCGGTGTGCTGGTGACCAACCTGTTTGGTCTGACTGCTGAAGGTCTGGTTCAGGGTGGCGCAGAGACGGCGCGTCTGAACGCTATCGAAAGCAACTATGTTGGTAAAGTTGCAGACTTAAGTGTTCCGCAACTCATTCTGTCCTTTATCCCGAAAAACCCGTTTGCCGATTTGACTGGTGCCAATCCGACGTCAATTATCAGCGTGGTAATTTTTGCCGCCTTCCTTGGTGTCGCCGCGCTAAAACTGTTGAAAGATGATGCGCCGAAAGGTGAACGCGTCTTAACCGCTATCGACACGCTGCAAAGCTGGGTGATGAAACTGGTTCGCCTGGTCATGCAATTGACCCCTTACGGCGTGCTTGCGCTGATGACCAAAGTCGTTGCCGGTTCCAATCTGCAAGACATCATTAAGCTGGGTAGCTTCGTTGTCGCGTCCTACCTGGGTCTTATCATTATGTTTGCGGTACATGGCATTCTGCTGGGTATTAACGGCGTAAGCCCGCTGAAATACTTCCGTAAAGTATGGCCAGTACTGACGTTTGCCTTCACCAGTCGCTCCAGCGCCGCGTCTATTCCGCTGAACGTAGAAGCGCAAACGCGTCGTCTGGGTGTTCCTGAATCCATTGCCAGTTTCGCCGCTTCTTTCGGTGCGACCATTGGTCAGAACGGCTGTGCTGGTTTGTATCCGGCAATGCTGGCGGTGATGGTTGCGCCTACAGTTGGCATTAACCCACTGGATCCAGTGTGGATTGCGACACTCGTCGGTATCGTCACGGTGAGTTCAGCAGGTGTTGCAGGTGTTGGTGGTGGTGCGACATTCGCCGCGTTGATTGTTCTGCCAGCAATGGGCTTACCGGTAACGCTGGTGGCTCTGCTAATCTCCGTTGAACCGCTTATCGATATGGGCCGAACTGCATTGAACGTTAGCGGCTCAATGACCGCAGGTACGCTGACCAGCCAGTGGCTGAAGCAAACCGATAAGTCCATTCTGGACAGCGAAGACGACGCCGAGCTGGCACACCGTTAATCCTGGTTTATAACGCAAAACGCCTGTCATCCGACAGGCGTTTATTTATTCTTCGATCTCATTTTCTTGCCGCACCTGATTTGCCCAACGCTGGGCCGACTCCGGTACGCTAAACGCCGGTGAGCGCAAGAATGATTCCCCCACCAGGACAAACGCCACATACTTGCCGCGCAGTATCCAGACATCACGAAACGAATCCATTTTAACCGCATGTTCTGGCGGCGCGGGTTCTGTGCGCGGAACATAGCTAATAATCGGGCGGTTTTGCTGACGTAGCGGTTTCTTCATTACTGGCTTCACTAAACGCATATTAAAAATCAGAAAAACTGTAGTTTAGCCGATTTAGCCCCCGTCCGTCCTGCTTTGCGTACATTCCCAAAAACCTTCTCTGGCACCACTTCCAGAGCGAGATCCCCCTGGTGGTCTATAGTTAGAAGGTTTTTTGACCAAAACAGCGGCCCTTTCAGCAATGAAATAAGGAGACGAGTTCAATGTCGCAACATAACGAAAAGAACCCACATCAGCACCAGTCCCCCCTGCACGATTCGAGCGAAGCGAAACCCGGGATGGACTCACTGGCACCTGAGGACGGTTCTCATCGTCCAGCGGCTGAACCGACCCCGCCTGGTGCGCAACCTACTGCGCCAGGTAGCCTGAAAGCGCCGGATACGCGTAATGAAAAAATAAATTCCCTGGAAGATGTGCGTAAAGGTAGCGAGAATTATGCACTGACCACCAATCAGGGTGTACGCATAGCCGACGATCAAAACTCCCTGCGTGCCGGTAGCCGTGGGCCTACGCTGCTGGAAGATTTTATTCTGCGTGAGAAAATCACTCACTTTGACCACGAACGCATCCAGGAGCGTATTGTTCACGCACGCGGTTCTGCTGCTCACGGCTATTTCCAGCCGTATAAAAACTTGAGCGACATCACCAAAGCCGATTTTCTGTCTGATCCGAACAAAATCACTCCGGTATTTGTGCGCTTCTCTACCGTTCAGGGGGGCGCTGGCTCGGCAGATACCGTGCGTGATATCCGTGGTTTCGCCACCAAGTTCTATACCGAAGAAGGTATTTTTGATCTCGTTGGCAACAACACGCCGATCTTCTTTATTCAGGATGCACACAAATTCCCCGATTTTGTTCATGCGGTAAAACCGGAGCCGCACTGGGCGATCCCACAGGGAGGCAGCGCCCACGACACTTTCTGGGATTATGTTTCCCTGCAACCTGAAACCCTGCATAACGTAATGTGGGCGATGTCAGACCGTGGGCTCCCCCGCAGTTATCGCACAATGGAAGGCTTCGGCATTCACACCTTCCGCCTGATTAACGCCGAAGGTAAAGCAACCTTTGTGCGTTTCCACTGGAAACCACTGGCAGGTAAAGCCTCGCTGGTATGGGATGAGGCGCAGAAACTGACGGGGCGAGACCCGGACTTCCACCGTCGCGAACTGTGGGAAGCGATTGAAGCGGGCGACTTCCCGGAATATGAACTTGGCTTCCAGTTGATTGCGGAAGAGGATGAATTCAAATTCGACTTCGACCTGCTTGACCCAACAAAACTTATCCCGGAAGAGTTAGTCCCCGTTCAGCGCATCGGTAAAATGGTGCTCAATCGTAACCCGGATAACTTTTTTGCCGAAAATGAACAAGTGGCTTTCCATCCTGGACACATTGTCCCCGGTCTGGATTTCACCAACGATCCGCTGTTGCAGGGGCGTTTGTTCTCCTACACCGACACACAAATCAGCCGTCTTGGCGGGCCGAATTTCCATGAAATTCCAATTAACCGCCCAACCTGCCCGTACCACAATTACCAGCGTGACGGCATGCATCGGATGGGAATCGACACTAACCCAGCAAACTACGAACCGAATTCGATCAACGATAACTGGCCGCGAGAAACACCGCCGGGGCCGAAACGCGGAGGTTTTGAATCCTATCAGGAGCGCGTAGAAGGCAATAAGGTGCGCGAGCGTAGCCCATCGTTTGGCGAATATTATTCCCATCCGCGCCTGTTCTGGTTAAGCCAGACACCATTCGAACAGCGCCATATTATCGATGCTTTCAGCTTTGAGTTGAGTAAAGTTGTACGCCCATATATTCGTGAGCGCGTTGTTGACCAGCTAGCGCATATCGATCTCAACCTGGCGCAAGCGGTAGCAAAAAATCTCGGTATTGCACTGACAGACGACCAACTGAACATTACGCCACCACCGGACGTGAACGGGCTGAAAAAAGATCCTGCGTTAAGTCTGTATGCCATTCCGGATGGGGATGTGAAAGGCCGTGTGGTCGCGATTTTGCTTAATGATGAGGTGAGATCGGCAGACCTTCTGGAAATGCTCAAGGCACTGAAAGCTAAAGGCGTTCATGCCAAACTGCTTTATTCACGGATGGGAGAAGTGACAGCAGATGACGGTACAGTATTGCCAATAGCCGCTACCTTTGCTGGAGCCCCCTCACTGACGGTTGATGCGGTTATTGTCCCATGCGGCAATATCGCGGATATCGCAGACAACGGCGACGCAAACTACTACCTGATGGAAGCCTATAAACACCTTAAACCAATAGCCCTGACGGGAGATGCACGCAAGTTCAAGGCAACAATCAAGGTCGATGACCAGGGTGAAGAAGGGATTGTTGAAGCCGACAGAGCTGACGGCAATTTTATGAATGAGTTACTGACTCTGATAGCGGCGCACCGCGTCTGGTCACGTATCCCTAAGATTGACAAAATCCCTGCCTGAATATAGGCGGCGCAGTTGCGCCGCCTTTGCCTGATGCGCTGCGCTTATCAGGTCTAGCGTAATAATTCATAATATATTGAAATTGCTACACTTTGCTGGCCGGATAAGGTATTTACGCTACATCCGGCAAAACAACATTACCTACACATCAAGATAACTACCCAACCGATAACCTCGCTCGGCAATGGCATACTTCAACGATGCTGATGTCAACACTTCCAGCTCCGTTAACCGTGGAAAACAGTAAGCACTCTGGCGAATCGTATTATCAATAAACGCCGGATGGCACATCACTTCCAGCGAGCGCTCACCGCGATGACTGGAATCATCCACCGCTTGCAGGAACAGGGACTCGCTGATCTCTTCACCATAGAATGCGCTACTGAAGCCCTGCGAACTGCGCAATTTAGCCGGTAAATCACTATCGTTAAATACTGGCTGACGATCGATGCGCAACGCAATCCCCTCTTCAGCGGCAAACCTGGCCACAATCGGGAAAATCTGCGGAAACATATGCACATGATGATGACTATCAAGATGGGTAGGTTTGCGCCCAAACAGCTCAATGAAACGCAGATACTGGCTGGCAAGTTCCTGAGCAATTTCCTCCAGTGGTAAAGCATCTTCTTTTGCCAGTTGCCAGATCCATTTCCCCAACACGCCTTCGCGGGTTAAACCGGGCATTACAGTTAGCGGCTTGCCCAGGGTGAGGACAAAATGCATCCCGACGGCCAGGCTCGGCTCATCACGACTCAACTGCACCGCATGGTCGATGGCTTCACCATTTACCAGCGCCGTCGTCGACGTGACAATCCCGTTGCGACAGGCCTCGATAATGCCGTAGTTCTGACCTTTACTTAAGCCAAAATCATCTGCATTAACAATCAGTAAGCGTTCCATAATCAGCCCCGGTTAATGTGCTTTTTTGAGATCTACAATACAGTCAGCAAAGTTTGGTAGCCACTTCTCGTGCGCCAGAATCATCTCACGTGCCAGCAACTCTGCGTCATGATCGGAATGCACCAACGGGCTAAGGTTTAGCGCCAGTAACACATCGTTAAATTCACCGCTAAGTGCTGCGTTGCTGGCGGCAATTTCAAAGCCTTTAATGGTGTGGATCAGCCCCATGACTTTGTCATCAAAATGGGTAATTCGCGGATGTGGCGTCGCGCCATTGCGACCCAGCGTACAGGTCATTTCTACCGCCCAGTCAGGCGGAATATTATCAATATGCCCATGATGCGGGATATTAATGTAATGTTCCGTTTGCTTGTCGTTGTAGATAGCGTTAATCACCTCGCACGCCGCGTCTGAGTAATAAGCCCCACCGCGCTGCTCCAGCTCTTTCGGTTTAACTTTCAGCTCCGGGTTTTTATACAGCTCAAAGAGTTGTTTCTCGACTTTCTGCACTATCTGCGCACGCGCACCGCCTTTGTAGTATTCACCCATTTCAATCGCCAGCATCTCTTTTTGCTTGAAGTAATAAAGCAGATAAGAACATGGCAACAGATTCAGCGAACGAATTAAGCCTTCGCTAAACGGCAGATCGAAAATGTTTTTTACGCCAGACGCTTTTAACTGCCCGGATGCCACGCCGTCGAGCAATTCGGCAAAGCGCGATTTGCCATTTACCAGCACATCCTTAATAAACACCATATGGTTCAGGCCGAACAGATCGATAGATAAATCATCGCTCTCATTCAACGCTAAAACATCGCTGATAAACATTTTCATACCCACAGGAATATTACACACGCCGATAAAGCGTTTAAATCCAGTGTGACGATAAACCGCTTCAGTGACCATTCCCGCCGGGTTAGTAAAGTTGATAACCCACGCATTCGGACATAGTTCTTCAACATCGTTCACAATATCGAAAATCACCGGAATGGTGCGCAGACCTTTAAACAGGCCTCCCGCACCGTTGGTTTCCTGGCCAAGATAGCCATGACTTAACGGAATGCGTTCATCCAGTTCACGTGCCGGTAATTGACCTACGCGCAGTTGAGTAGTGACAAAATCAGCCCCTTTCAGCGCCTCACGACGATCAAGCGTTTTATAAAGCTTTATCGGTACGCCAGCGTTATCAATCATGCGCTGACAGAGTTCAAAAATAATATCCAGTTTCGCTTTACCACCTTCGACATCCACCAGCCATAATTCAGTAACCGGCAATTCGTGATAACGCTTAATAAACCCTTCCAGTAACTCCGGGGTATAACTACTCCCGCCACCAATAGTGACGATTTTTAATTTCTGGTTCATAATTTCTCCCTTCATCAGGAAATACTGATATTCTTCATGCCTGCCTCTGTGTCAGGAATATCCCGGTTTCCCCAGGATAAACAAGGCACGCATGTAAATTTAATGATCAGCGATAACAGCTACTGATTAAATTCAGTCAATTTCTTACGATAGCTATTTGGCGTAAAAGACGTTAGTTTCTTAAACGTTTTAATGAACAGACTTGGGCTACTATAACCAGCTTCAAATGCAATATCCGTCACAGAATAGTTGGTCATTTCCAGTTGTTTTTTGGCAAAGTTAATGCGGATTTCATTAATAATCTGCATCGGCGTTTTGCCATAGTATCGCTGAGTCGCACGCGTCAAATACTCCTGCGATTTAGCCGATAACGTCACCATGTTTTCCAACGCATTTTCACTGAACTGCACTTTATCATGCATCTTTTCAACCGTATTTTTTAGCCACTGTGGCACATCATCAATCACCTGTTCTTCGCGGTAATGGCGTAAACGGTTAATGACATAAAAAGTGACTATCTCAACAAATTCTTCCAGCCCGGTTTCACTGAAATTCAATGAAGAAATTACCGTTTCCACATAAGTGAGAAAAGCATTATTAGTGCGGTAAACCTGTGAAGCAACAAAGCAATAAGGTAACAACGGTAAATAATGCTGTTCAAAAAAATGTTTACTGATCCCAACGTTCAATATGCGCGTGGCACCAAACTCATAAAAACTTTGATGGTGTGATCCTAACGGAATAAAAACAAAATCGCCCCGTTCCAGCAACACACGCTTGCCGTTAATCTCCTGGAAATAACGACCGGTTAAAACCAGGGTAAATTCATAATAGTCATGCTGATGCAACCCAGTAATACTTTCGGTTTTATTGTAGATAAACACATGGAAATTTTTGCCATTAAATAATTGCTGCTCACGGGCAGTGGCAATTTCCGGCGCGTTAATCACTGGCTGCATCATTGACTCCTTATGCTTTCAGTTTTTCATGAAGCTCAATTAATTCACTAATCAGTTCACGCGCGAGCATTGAAGTCATTAAATGATCCTGCGCGTGGACCAGCACCAGGCTAACTTTCATCTTTCCTTCGCCCTGATCGCCTTCAATCAGCTTCGTCTGTACCAGATGCGCTTCATTCAAGGCCATCCGCGATTGATCCATCATCGTTCTGGCGGCTGCAAAATCGCCCTGCTTCGCCTGCTTCAGCGCGGCATACGCCAGACTACGTGCCTGTCCGGAGTTGATGATAAGCCCCATCACCACTTCTTCCAGTTCTTCGGCTTCGGTTTGCGTGTCAGGAATGTTTTCGAGATCCATCATACATCGTTCCTCTCTATTCTTACCGGCACGAGTTGCCCGCGCCGGTGTCGATTAAAATTTCAGGGCGTTAGCAATATCTTCTTCACTCTCTTCTTTATCAATCACGTTCTGCGCTTTGTTCGCCACCACAACAAATGGCAGATAAATCAGCGTTGCGATACCAAGGTTGAAGAGTGCGACCAGCAATGCGGCGACGCTACCGTTAGTATTAAAGAAGGCTCCCAGACCGGTTGGCATGGTCCACGGCGCAATGTTGGTCACCGGCGGGATAATGCCCATGTAGTACGTCGCCAGGGTAATTGCCGCCAGAATTGGTTGCACCAGCACGAACGGGATAAACATTACCGGATTCATGATAATCGGCAGACCAAACAGAATCGGTTCGTTAATCTGGAAGATGCCTGACGGCAGTGCCAGTTTTGCCACCTGACGATAGTCAGCACGACGAGAAGCGATAAAAATGGCCAGAATAAGCCCCAGGGTCGCGCCGCTGCCGCCGAGGAAAATAAAGGAGTCCAGCATCGGCTTGGCCCAGATATGGAAAGTCTTACCGGCTGCCAGCGCCGCTTCGACGGAACCATATTGCTGGTAGGTGGCGATGTTTTCCAGCGCCCACGGCGTCATAATGCCGTTGTCCAGGGCGGTCAACGCCAGCGCGCCATGAATACCAAAGAACCAGAGCAGCGGAACAAAGATCACATAGGCCCAGCCAACCACGCTACCCAACGATGCCAGCGGCGTCGAAATGGTATCCATAATAATCTGGTGGAAGTTAGTGCCCCAGGTAGTCAGCGCCCAGGCAATAATCCCCATCACGGAAAGAATAATAAAGCCGGGAATTAATGCAGAGAAAGAACGCGATACCGATGTCGGTACGCTGTCGGGTAATTTAATGACCCAGTTGCGGCGGACAATAAAGGTAAACATTTCTGCTACCACCAGGCCGATAATAATCCCGGAGATAATATTCGCGCCGCCTAACCAGTTTGCGCCGACCGCATAGGCTTCACCGACGCTATAAGGAGTGACGGTCATAAATGCCGCAACGGATAACAATCCTGCCGCCAGTGCATCGACTTTACGCTCTTCTGCCAGCGCCATGCCGATAAAGAACGGTGTCATTAAAGACATAATCCCTAACGTTCCGTTATAAACGTTGCCGCCAATACCCTTCAGCCCATTGAGTGTTTCAATAGTTGAGGCATCAAGGCGAATACCTAACGAGTAAAAAAACGCCCCCTCCCCAAAGCTCAGAAAAACGTTATTGATTAATACAAACATGGCCCCTGCGAGGGTTAACGGCATTAAGCGAATAAAGCCGTTTTTGATTGCATTAACGTGTGGCTGCTTTCCTATTTTGACTGCAAAAGGGAGGAGTACCTTTTCAAGCGATGCAATAACATTACTCATAGAAAAATACCCTTAAAAACCGCAATTAAAATATTGCGGTATAGATTTATGAAATAACTCTTTGACGGAAAATTTAAAAATTAATTTGCTGCGGCTTTTTTAATTGCTGCAACTGCAGCCTTAAGCACGCCTAAACCATCGACTTTGCCATATAACAGTGAGTCAATTACTTCAACCGGTTTGTTGGGTAACAAACGCTGGATTTCGGGCAACATATAAGCAATCTGCGGCCCCAATAACACGACATCGGCATTCTGACCTTTTTCACCAGCCAGTGTTTCCGGAAATGCTTCAATAATGACCGGAACTTCATATTTTTCTGCCTGAGCGCGCATTTTTGATACCAGTAAAGAGGTAGACATGCCCGCAGAACAAAACAGATAAATGTGTTTCTTTTCCATAAAACTGCCCTCATCAACGACTATCTGTCAGCCAGACACTCCGCAAGTCTTAACCTGCTTCCATGCTCTGGGTAACTTGCGAAACCAACATGACTTTTTTTGGTGGCTGAAAAGAGTATACGGTATTGACCTGAACGATAGTATTTCCTTGACCTCATAAATTGTCTCTCCTTGACCTGCCGTTATGACCTTCTTCACATTTTAGTTAAATAATTCGCGACAATAAATAAGAACAAGGGTCAAAAAAAAACCGGCGCAATGGCCGGTTTCTGTTGTAACTCAAGCTTTCTGGCGAAGAAATTACTTCGCTGCTTGTGGATCGGTGTCGTATTCGGCACAGGTCTGATAGCCGGAGTTGATGACATGTCCGGTATCATCTAACGCGACAAAATAGGTTTCTGCTTTACCATCACGTTGACCCAGGATATAGGTCTGGCAAGTACCACGAGCATGGATCATGCTCACTTCAGACGAAGGTTTACCCGCAATTTGTGCAACCTGCGCCCGGCTCATGCCTTTTTTGACGTCTTTCACCACAGGCTGTACAAACTGGTCTTTGGTACGATCATACGCCGTACAACCTGCCAGCATGGTTAATACCGCCGCTGCACCCAGAATTCCTGCCATATTCTTGTTCATATTTCGTCCTCTTGTTTATCAGCGTGTTAGATAAGCCTGGAATACATCGGGGGCTTTTTCAAGCCCGTGAACGAAACGGCTCCGCTTTCAGAGGATTCCTGTATGACGTTTTAACCGCCATTCAACTTGCTGTCGCTTGTCGTTTCTGTAGCAACGGGTTAGCTTTAAGGAAGTTTTATTTTTTTGTCTGGAGGGGTTCAATGACATTGCAACAACAAATAATAAAGGCGCTGGGCGCAAAACCGCAGATTAATGCCGAAGAGGAAATTCGCCGCAGTATCGATTTTCTGAAAAGCTATCTGCAAACCTATCCGTTCATTACATCACTGGTACTTGGTATTAGTGGCGGTCAGGACTCCACGCTTGCCGGGAAACTGTGTCAGATGGCGATTAACGAACTTCGTCAGGAAACGGGCAACGAGGCACTGCAATTTATTGCAGTACGCCTGCCCTACGGTGTTCAGGCCGATGAACAGGATTGTCAGGATGCCATTGCCTTTATTCAACCGGATCGCGTATTAACCGTTAATATCAAGGGCGCGGTATTGGCCAGCGAACAGGCACTGCGCGAAGCGGGTATTGAATTAAGTGATTTCGTTCGTGGCAATGAAAAAGCACGTGAGCGGATGAAAGCACAATACAGCATTGCAGGCATGACCCACGGCGTCGTGGTGGGCACCGATCATGCGGCAGAAGCCATTACCGGATTCTTCACTAAATACGGTGACGGAGGCACTGACATTAACCCGCTATACCGTTTGAACAAGCGTCAGGGTAAACAATTACTGGCAGCGTTAGGTTGCCCGGAGCATCTCTATAAGAAAGCACCAACCGCCGATCTGGAAGATGATCGTCCGTCACTGCCGGATGAAGTCGCGCTTGGCGTCACTTATGACAACATTGATGACTATCTGGAAGGGAAAACCGTACCGGAACAGGTCGCCAGAACCATTGAGAATTGGTATCTGAAAACCGAGCATAAACGCCGCCCGCCCATTACCGTTTTTGATGATTTCTGGAAAAAATAACGCAGACATGCTGTGTCAGATATCACCAGTGTTATCGGGCGCAGCATTCTAATAATGAATCACTGAACTTGATCCGGTGAATAGCCTGCAAGCCAGCTAATTTCACTGAACAGCAGTTTGCCTTGCGGTTGTAAAAGCCGCAGGGTGTGCCTGCCATCGTACCAGCATGCGCCCTGGTCGGTAATCAACAGCTTGTCGCCCAGTTGCCACGCTCCGCTAATAACAAACACCACCCCACCACGTGAGCCAAAAGTGGTGAACGTGCGATCGGCAATTCTGACTTTCGCCTTACAGGCATCAAGGCGCGTCATAATGTTGAAATCCATCGACATCTGCCCTTCGGTCAGTTTTGCTTTTACCACCTGGTCCGCCGCGAAGGCAAAAGGCTGTAACGGTTTTAAGGTATGGCTAAAATGGCCTGCGCTTTCAAGGAGCATCTCGCCACCTTCCAACAGCGTCACACTCCTTTCCATGCCCGGAAACAAAGAAAACTCACCATTTGCGGCAATGGAAGCAATGCTGGCGCGCCAGTAAAAATCACGTTTTGCCGGGGGAAAGCTACAGATTTCGCGAGTTTCACCGGCAGCGTTTCGCCACAGGTTCACCGACATTTTACGCATATCAAAGTATTCCATACTCGCTCCCGGCATGCTCTTTTCATTGTTATCGTTCAGGCAACCGGGGATTGTTATCGGCAACTCGGGTGATTTACCTTAGTGGTGATTAGGCTTTTTTTGCAAAAGTTGAACAGCAGAAAAGAAAACCGCCGATCCTGTCCACCGCATTACAGCAAGGTAGTGGACAAGACCGGCGGTCTTAAGTTGTCAGGCTGAAAGATTATTCAGCAGTTGCAGGCATTTTACCCTTTGCCGCAGGGCGTTCTGTCAGACGCTTCTCAAAATTGGCATTAAATTGCTTTTTCTGCTCCGGCGTCAGGATGTTGTAAATCTTGTTCTGGGTTTCCAGGTGCGCCAGCATGTTAGCTTTGCGCTGCTCTTCCATTTTTGCGATCTGCGCTTCAGCTTTTGCTTTGTCGAAGGTATCGCTGGCAATAATGTCATGCATTGCGCGGCGTTCTTCCAGCGGCGGACGTTTCATCTGATCACGCTGACCTTTCATGATTTCGCGGATCTGCTGTTTCTGCGCGTCGGTCAGGTTCAGGTCTTTAAACATCATGTCGTGATGTGGACCAAATTTACCTTTATGGTGCATCATCGGCTTGGCGTCAGCCGGTGCTGCGGTAGTGGTATCAGCGGCATGGGCCAGGTTAGCCGCGCCAAAAGCCAGGGTAGAGGCAACAAACAGTGCGGTTAATTTACGCATATTCAATATCCTTCCTTTCAGTTATTTATTACGGCTTTCTTAAGTAACGTGCCGTGTTGACGAGATTAACTTTACTGACTTTAGCGTCAATTAATCAGAGCAACGGTAAATCAATGAAAGTGTAAAAAACACTTTTGCGCCAATTATGGAGAAAAAAAGAAAATTTGATGGAGAGTGATGAATAAATATTACAACACGCTGATTTTGCAGGAATTATGAAGAACTATACCTGATAGCTGGTGATAATTAAAGCAAATAACCAGGATTAATCCGTATTATTTCATTAAAAACCCAGTAAATACCCGCAGATGATTTCTGCAGGTAAGCATCAGATTATTTGCTCCAGCATTAACCCTGCACGCAATCCCAGCGCCACCAATGGATTAGGGAATAACACATATTCAACATCATGAGTCACCGTAAAGCGTTCTTCGCCATCCTGCGCTAACAACGTCCCCTTCTTAAACGCCGTGAAGTTCAATGTCTCGCTCGCCATATGCAGTTCAAAATCAGTGGAGTGGCGGGTAATTTGCGAAACCACCCGGTAACGTAATGGCGGCTTTTTATCAAAACCGACGCTCATCCCGGATAACAGCGCGGCAATCGCGCTGGACGTTGGCGCAAACTGGCAAAGATCGTTTTGCCCAAACGGCAACGCTTTGCCAAGTTCCAGCGTACACGCCTGGGTGCCAAAATGTTCGGCGCTAAAATGGGTAAACGTGCCGCCAGGCGTCTGGTGAAACACCAGTGCCTCCAGCCCCGCTGCGCCCAGCCACGTCAGAAACTTCTCATCCCAGGGAATATCACGTTGCGGTAAAACACCAAAACGCGGATGGTATGAACCACGAATTGCGGTATGCAAATCAAGGTGCCAACGAACGGACTCTTTACCCTGTTGATAAAAATCTTCCAGACTCTGTTCCAGTTCGCGGGCGCGACAGGTTTCGCCGCTTTCGGCAAATAGCTGCCAGCGTCCGCCAAACATTCGATTCATATCGCTATGACAATAACGCTTACCTTGCTTCAGGGCAGGAGGATTTCCGAGGATCGCCAGCAGCCGCCAGCGCAACTGAATCTCACCGTGATAAATTGCCCCAAGCAACGCCTCCAGCATCTCAACAGGTGCTGTTTCATTACCGTGGATCCCCGCTGATATCACCAGCGCACCTTGCGGTGGGGTGACTGGCGTCAGTTCCAGCAGCCCGTCCCCCAGCCAGCGCCAGTGGACACCGTTGCTTTCTCTCGCTGTTACGGCTGGTTTTTTACCCGTTAACGTCAGGGCAAGAAAATTATCCATTGCCACTCCCCTCCCGTTGGAACGGGTAAACCGAACCGAGATTCAGCAAACGAGTCAATGCATCCAGAGCTTCCCTTCCTTCGCGCAGCAATTGCGGATCGGCAAGATCGGCAGCGGTAAGACGATCGCGGTAGTAACGATCCACCCAGTCATTGAGCGCATTAAACTGTGTCTCGTTCATCATCACCGCCGGATTCACCGCCTGACGTTCTTCTGCCGTCAGCACCACGCGCAAACGCAGGCACGCAGGGCCGCCACCGTTTGCCATACTTTCGCGTAAATCAAAAACTTTCAGTTCACTGATCGGGTTATCGGCAACAAGTAATTCATTGAGATAACGCCATACCCCGGCATGTTCCCGACACTCCTGCGGCAGCACCAACACCATCGAACCGTCATCACGGCTCAACAACTGGCTGTTAAACAGATAGGTCGAGACAGCATCCGCTACGGAAACCTGTGCCGACGGAACTTCTATTGCCATAAAACCGCTCACCCGCGCACACAGATTTGCCAGTAATTGCGCCTGACGGGCGAATGCCTGCTGATGGCAAAACAGCACCTGGCGGTTGCTCACGGCAATCACATCATTATGAAAAACCCCCTGATCGATAACTTCCGGGTTTTGTTGAGCGAAAATTACCTGTTGTGGATTAACCTGATTCAGCCTTGCTACCGCCTCACTGGCTTCGCGGGTTTGCCGCGCCGGATAACGGGAAGGTCGCGTGCCAGTGCCCTCTTCCCGGCCATAGACGAAAACCTGTATACCCGGATCACCATAGTTACCACTGAGCCGATTGTGGTTTGCCGCCCCTTCATCACCGAGCAGCGCCACTTGAGGCAGTGCCGAATGCACGGTGAATTTCTCTTCATCAATAAAAATGGCTTTTAACAGCAATTCGGTGGTCAGTGCTTCCAGCGAACGGTGAAATTTGTTGTTCAGATTGGCAACCGTCAGGTGCACTTTGCCATCCAGCGTGTCGGCAGAAGGTGCCACCGTCGCCGCATTCGCGACCCACATTGGCGAAGCGGAACTGACACTGGAAAGCCAGTGCGGCGCCTGACGAGCAACCTTTTCCAGCACTCGCTCATCGCTGCCGCTGAATCCCAATTGACGCAAAACCGGAATAAACGGGCGCTCGTGAGGCGGGATCACCGCCTGCGGGAATCCCGCATCGGCAAGGGCTTTCATTTTCAGCAAGCCCTGTTTTGCCGCCAGTCGCGGGTTAGATACCTGAAAACGGTGGCGGGTAGAAGCTTCATTACCAAACGACAGGCCAGCGTAATGATGCGTCAGCCCCACCAGCCCGTCGAAATTAACTTCCCGGGCGTTCATGGCACCACCTCATCGGAAAAATCCAGCCCGGGGTTAAGCGTAGTGGGCAGCGTTAACGAGTCCGATTCCAGGCTTGCCATCGGCCAGGCACAATAATCAGCGGCATACCATGCACTGGGGCGATGATTGCCGGAAGCGCCTACGCCACCAAATGGTGCAGTACTGGCCGCACCGGTCAGCGGTTTGTTCCAGTTAACGATCCCCGCTCGTGCCTCCAGTAACAGTTGTTCGAATTTTTCCCGCACTGGTGAAACCAGCCCACAAGAGAGGCCAAAGCGAGTGTTGTTCGCCATCTTAATCGCCTCATCGAAGGTGTCATAACGCCAGACACGCAGTAACGGCCCGAACACTTCTTCATCCGGCACGCCAGAAATGCCCGTCATGTCAATGATTCCAGGTGAAAGCAGTGAAGTACCTGGTTGCAGTAAGCGTGGCGTAAGCAACGTCCGTCCGCCCATGTTTTCCAGCTCCTGCCAGGCGGTAACAACATGCTGCGCGGCCTGTTCAGAAATCAGCCCGCCGATAAACGGCTGTGGTTCGTCATCCCAGTTGCCCGGTGTTAATCGCTGGCTGACGGCAACCAGGCGAGCAAGAAACGCATCGCCCTGCGCTCCACTTTTCAACAATATACGACGGGCGCAGGTGCAGCGTTGTCCGGCAGTAACAAATGCCGACTGGATAGTCAGATGCACTGCGGCGTCGATATCCGCCACTTCATCAATAATCAGCGGGTTATTGCCACCCATTTCGAGGGCGAGGATTTTTTCTGGCTGACCGGAAAGCTGACGATGCAACTGGTAGCCAGTGTTGGCGCTACCGGTAAACAGCAAACCATCGAGATCTTCCAGCGCACTCAGCGCCTGACCGGTTTCGCGCCCACCCTGCACCAGATTCAGCACCCCTGGCGGCAATCCAGCCTGCTGCCATAAGCGCATTACCGCTTCGCTGCTCCACGGTGTCAGCTCACTGGGTTTAAAGATAATTGTGTTGCCTGCCAGCAACGCCGGAACAATATGCCCGTTAGGTAAATGCCCAGGAAAATTGTACGGACCAAACACCGCCAGCACGCCGTGTGGGCGATGGCGTAAGCTTGCCGCCCCGTCTGGCATTTCACTGCGCTGATCACCCGTGCGCACGTGATATGCCTTGATTGAAATAGCAATTTTATTAATCATCGCCGTCACTTCGGTTGCCGCCTCCCAACGCGGCTTACCCGTTTCTCTGGCAATAATCGTCGTTAATTCAGCTTTATTGCTTTCCAGCAGTCCGGCAAATCGTTCAACTCTTACCTGACGATCGCCAAAGGAGAGCCGCGCCCAACGCGGAAACGCTGCGCGAGCAGCACGACATGCCAGCGCCACCTGAGCAGCATCGGCATCATTGCCTTGCCATAAAACGTCGCCAGATACCGGATTACGCTTCACGCGCAGCGCACCCAGGCCCGTCACCCAGTCGCCGTTGATCCATAAAGTCATACTGTTTTCTCCTCTGCGCACAGGCGTACCAGACGAACGTGATCCCCGGCATGACACTTGAGAGCGTCCAGTTGTGCGGCGGTTAAAATCAAACGCTCGGTAGCCGGATCGCTACGCACCAGCACCACGCGGAAATGATGATAATTTTCATTGGCGACCAGACAGGCCGGAAAATCGCCCTGTGCGGGTTGCCCTTCTGCCACTTCCACCAGCCGGCTTTTGCGAATGGCGCGAACGCGGTCGATGTCACACTCCAGCGTCGGCCCACCGTCGAAAATGTCGATATAGTTGCGGTAGCGAAAGCCCTCTTTTTCCAGCACCGCCCGCGCGGGTGCCGTTTGCGGATGTACCTGACCGATAACGTCTTGCGCTTCCTGGGATAAAAAGTCCGTATAGATCGGATGTTTTGGCATCAACTCAGCAATAAATGCCTTTTGACCAGTACCGCAGAGAAAATCGGCTCGGCTAAAATCCATCGAAAAGAAGCGTTTACCGAGGCTTTGCCAGAACGGCGAATAGCCGTGTTCGTCAATCACCCCACGCATTTCGGCAACCACTTTGTCGTTAAACTTGTCGCGAAAGGCTGCCATAAACATGAAGCGAGATTTCGACAACAAATAGCCGTTGCCCTCTTTGCGCCAGTCCGGATCGAGAAACAGCGTGCACAATTCGCTACTTCCGGTGTGATCATTACTGAGAAAAAGCGTCGGTAGCGCGTTATAAACATTCAGCTCTTTCGAAGCATGAACCAGCGTGCCGACGCGATAGTTGTACCAGGGATCGTTTAGCCCAACAGCCACCTCAATGGCGCAAATGCCCGCCACCGTACCTGTTTCACTCTCTTCCAGCACGAACACATAACCCTGCTCACTTTTGGGTAATTCGCCTTGCCATGTTTTGATGGCTCTATCGATACGCGCCAAAAGTGTGGCTTCATTGGCAGGAAGCGACGTTAAACCGCCGCCCGTTTTACTGGCAAGTTGCATTAACGCCGCGACATCGCTGCGCTCAACGGGACGGATGACCATCATGATGAACCTCGGCTAACAACGCGTTCACAGGCCAGCGCAAAGCGATCCAGCCCGGTAGCCATATCTTCTTCGCTGACATTCAGCGCCGGAGCAAAACGCACCACGCTGCCGCCCGCAATCAGCACCATCACGCCTGCTTTTGCCGCTTCCTGAGAAATCTGTTTCGCTTGTCCGGCATAGTCGGCATTCAGAACACAGCCAATCAGCAGACCCAGGCCACGAATTTCACTGAACAAACCGCAGCGATGATTAATAGCGTTAAGCCGCTCAACAAACCCGTCGTGGCGCTGTTTGACGCCATTACGCATTTCCGGCGTATTGATAAGATCCAGCACTTTGCCCGCCACTGCTGATGCCAGCGGATTACCGCCATAGGTGGTGCCGTGGGTGCCAACGGTCATCACGCTGGCGCACTCCTCCGTTGCCAGCAGCGCACCAACGGGGAAACCGCCGCCCAGCGCTTTGGCGGTGGTCAGCAGATCGGGGGTTACGCCGTAGTGCATATAGGCATACAGTTCACCGGTACGCCCGACGCCGGTTTGTACCTCATCAAAAATCAGCAATGCATTGTGGCGGTCACACAATTCTCGCAGCCCCTGTAAAAACGCTTTGCTGGCTGGCACCACGCCGCCTTCACCCTGCACTGGCTCGACAATTACCGCGCAGGTGGCGTCGTCAATCAGCGCACTGGCAGAATTGAGATCGTTATACGCGGCATGACGGATGTCCGGCGGCAGTGGCGCAAAATCCTGAGAATAGGCTGGCTGGCCGCCTGCGCTAACGGTAAACAGCGTGCGCCCGTGGAACGCATTGTTAAACGCCACGATGCCGCTCTTATGGCTGCCGTAGCGGTCATGGGCGAATTTGCGCGCCAGTTTCAACGCTGCTTCGTTGGCCTCCGCACCGGAGTTACAAAAGAACACGCGATCGGCAAACGTCGCGTCGATAAGTTTTTTCGCCAGTCGCAGCACTGGTTCGTTGGTATAGCCGTTACCGGTATGCCAGAACTTACTCGCTTGCTCGTTTAGCGCCTCGCGCAATTCCGGATGCGCATGGCCCAGCGCGTTCACTGCAATGCCACCCGCGAAATCGATATACTCTTTCCCCTGCTGATCCCACAAGCGCGAACCTTCGCCGCGTACCGGAATAAACGGTGCCGGAGCGTAAACAGGTATCATCCATTCATCAAAGTTTTCACGCGTAATTGACTGAGACATAGCGCCCCATAGTAAATAAATAGTT